>JBFHDT010000009.1:0-15840 GCA_041584575.1 Porticoccaceae bacterium | reverse complement strand
GGTGCGCGTGGTTCCCCCGCCCAGATACGTCAGCTCGCGGGTATGCGAGGCCTCATGGCCCGTCCCGATGGCTCAATTATCGAGACGCCGATCACAGCGAACTTCCGCGAAGGATTAAACGTACTGCAGTACTTTATTTCGACTCACGGTGCGCGAAAAGGTCTGGCAGATACGGCACTGAAAACAGCTAACTCTGGTTATCTGACACGTCGCCTGGTTGATGTATCACAGGACCTGGTTGTCACTGAAGACGATTGTGGCACCCTCGAAGGGTTATTGCTGACACCCGTTATTGAAGGTGGCGATGTTATCGAGACTCTGGGGGATCGTATACTGGGTCGGGTCGTTGCCGATGATGTCTACAAACCAGGCACTAAAGAGGTGGTGGTTCCCGCGGCAACGATGATCGATGAAGCCTGCGTTGAGGCAATCGAAGCGGCTGGTATTGACGAAGTTTTCGTTCGATCGCCAATTACCTGTGCGACACGCTACGGTATTTGTTCGCGTTGTTACGGTCGTGATCTGGCGCGAGGGCATATTATTAATGCCGGTGAAGCCGTTGGTGTTATCGCGGCGCAGTCCATTGGTGAGCCGGGTACACAGCTCACTATGCGTACCTTCCATATTGGCGGTGCGGCCTCTAGAGCCTCTGCTGTCGATAATATCCAGGTCAAGACACAGGGCGTTTTGCGCCTAATTAACGCTAAGGTTGCCGAACGTGACAGTGGTGAACTGGTTGCCGTGTCGCGCTCCTCTGAATTGGCAATAGCCGATGAAAATGGACGTGAGCGCGAGCGCTATAAGCTGCCTTTTGGTGCCGTGATTAAGGTTAAGGATGGCAGTGCGGTGGCCGCTGGTGATGTGATTGCCAACTGGGACCCCCACACTCACCCCATCATCACAGAGATCGCTGGTAAAGCGGTGTTCTCCGGTATGGAAGAAGGCCTGAGCATCAACCGTCAGACCGATGAAATGACCGGCTTGACTAGTATCGTCGTGCTTGACCCCAATGAGCGACCAGCTGCGGGTAAAGACGTTAAGCCAATGATCACCTTGTATGATGAAAATGGTGAAGAACAATTCTTTGCTAACTCTAAGGTGCCGGCGCACTACATGCTGCCTGCTAACGCTGTTATTACCATTGAAGATGGTGCTAATGTCGGCATTGGTTCGGTATTGGCGCGTATTCCACAAGAAGGCTCCAAAACTCGCGATATTACGGGTGGTTTGCCCCGCGTGGCTGACTTGTTCGAGGCGAGAAAACCCAAAGACCCAGCGATCCTTGCCGAGGTCAGTGGTACAGTGACATTTGGTAAAGAGACGAAGGGCAAGCGACGCTTGGTGATTACGCCAAATAATGGTGATGATCATTATGAGGCGTTAATCCCCAAGTGGCGCAACATGGGTGTTTATGAAGGCGAAAATGTCGAGAAGGGTGAGGTTATTTCTGAGGGCGCCTCAAATTCCCACGACATTCTTCGTCTCAAAGGCGTTGATGAGTTGGCGCGTTACGTCGTTAATGAAATTCAGGAAGTTTACCGCCTGCAAGGGGTGAAAATTAACGATAAGCACATTGAAGTCATTGTGCGACAAATGTTGCGTAAAGTTGAAATCACCGAGATGGGCGATTCGTCGTTTGTTAAAGGTGAGCAGGTTGAATACAACCGGCTACAGGAAGTTAACGAAGAGCTGGTGGCAGCCGATAAGATTCCGGCGAAATTTGAACGGGTCTTGCTGGGCATTACCAAGGCCTCGTTGGCTACAGACAGCTTTATTTCTGCGGCCTCTTTCCAGGAAACGACTCGCGTACTTACCGAAGCTGCTGTTACTGGCAAAGTTGATAAGTTACGTGGCCTGAAGGAGAACGTGGTTGTTGGGCGTTTGATCCCTGCGGGAACGGGTCTTGCCTATCATGCTAAGCGCCGAAAGGATAAAGAAGACGTACAGAAAGAAACTACGGTTTCTGCCAGCGACGTCGAAGCTGCATTGTCTGAAGCTTTGAGCGTAGAAGACGAAGAATAAGCGAGGTGTAGTTTGACTTGACTCCGGGAGGCGTGGTCTTTAGAATGCCGCCTCCCTGAGCTACGGGTCTTAACTTAGCCTCACATTTAGGGTTGCAAAGCCTTTTTAAAGAAGGCATTTTTTATCAGGAGAATTATTGATGGCAACGATCAATCAGTTGGTTCGTAAGCCTAGAAAGCGAAAGATTGTTAAGAGCGACGTGCCCGCACTACAGGCATGTCCTCAGCGTCGAGGTGTTTGCACGCGCGTTTATACCACCACTCCGAAAAAGCCTAACTCGGCAATGCGTAAAGTGTGTCGTGTGCGTTTGACCAGTGGTTACGAAGTGACGTCCTATATCGGTGGTGAAGGTCACAACTTGCAGGAGCACAGCGTAGTACTAATTCGCGGTGGCCGTGTTAAGGATTTGCCGGGCGTGCGTTATCACACTGTTCGCGGTAGCCTCGATACCTCCGGTGTTGATGGTCGTAAACAGCGACGTTCCAAGTACGGTACTAAGCGTCCTAAGGGATAGATTGTACCGAATTTGTTTTAAAATCGGTGCAAGCCGAGTAAGGCCGGACGGCATGTCGCCTGTTACCGGATAACCTGAAGAGTAGAGAAGAATATGCCAAGAAGACGCGTTGTTGCCAAACGAGAAATACTGCCTGATCCCAAGTTCGGCAATATTACCCTCGCCAAATTTATGAACCACGTAATGGTCAGCGGTAAAAAATCTGTTGCGGAGCGCATTGTTTACGGTGCACTTGATATGGTCGAAGAGCGCCTAAAATCAGATCCCTTGGAAGCTTTCGAGCTTGCGCTTGAGAACATCGCGCCGATGGTCGAAGTTAAATCCCGCCGTGTTGGTGGTGCTACTTACCAAGTCCCCGTTGAAGTACGCGCCTCTCGCCGTGGTGCTTTAGCCATGCGCTGGTTGGTTGATTATGCTCGTGCACGAGGCGAAAAATCTATGGCGCAACGACTTGCCGGTGAGGTGATCGATGCTTCTCAGGGTAAAGGCGGCGCTGTTAAGAAGCGTGAAGATGTTCACCGCATGGCAGAAGCCAACAAGGCATTCTCTCACTTCAGGTTCTAATTACACCTGGCGGGAAATAGGATTCACTCAAAAGGCGGCTATTTTAAATAGCTGCCTTTTGTGGTTTAAGCTGCTTCATTTTATAAAATGTAGTTCGCGGTTTTGGAGAGAGTTGTGGCGCGTAAAACGAACATTAAGCGATATCGTAATATTGGCATCGTAGCGCATGTGGACGCGGGTAAAACCACCACCACAGAGCGCATCTTATTTTACACGGGGATGTCGCACAAGATCGGCGAAGTTCACGATGGTGCCGCCACTATGGACTGGATGGAGCAAGAGCAGGAGCGTGGTATTACCATTACCTCGGCTGCTACAACCTGCTTTTGGAGCGGCATGGAAGGGCAATTCGACCAGCACCGTATTAACATTATCGATACACCTGGTCATGTCGATTTCACGATTGAGGTAGAGCGCTCCCTGCGTGTGTTAGATGCTGCGGTTGTTGTCCTCTGTGGTTCCTCGGGTGTGCAGCCGCAGACCGAAACGGTATGGCGCCAGGCGGATAAGTACGAAGTACCACGCATGGTCTTTGTTAATAAAATGGATCGGTCCGGCGCTGATTATATGTCTGTGGTCGAGCAGCTCAAGGAGCGGTTGGGTGCCAATGCTGTGCCGCTACAGATGGCTATCGGCGCAGAGGAAGATTTTAAAGGCGTCGTCGATCTCGTTAAAATGAAAGCCATTCTCTGGAATGAAGACGACCAGGGCACGACATTTGAATACGGTGATATTCCTGAGGATATGGCCGTTGAATGTGAGGAAATGCACGAGTTGTTAGTAGAGGCTGCGGCTGAAGCTAGTGATGAGCTGATGGATAAGTACCTTGAGAGCGAGCAGCTCAGCGAGGACGAAATCAAACAAGGCATCCGCGCCCGTACGCTGGCTAACGATATCGTTCCCATACTATGTGGTTCGGCCTTTAAGAATAAAGGTGTGCAGGCGGTACTCGACGCAGTGATCGAATTTCTGCCATCACCTACTGAAGTTAAGCCCATTGAGGGTGTTCTCGGCGACGAAGAAACTACTGATGTGCGTAAGGCCGAGGATGATGCGCCTTTTGCGGCCTTGGCGTTTAAGATCGCCACGGATCCTTTTGTTGGCACGCTGACTTTTATTCGAGTTTACTCTGGCGTGTTATCTCAGGGTGATGCAGTTTATAACGCGACCAAGGGTAGAAAAGAGCGTGTTGGTCGCATGGTGCAAATGCATGCCAATGATCGTGAAGAGATTAAAGAGGTTCGAGCTGGAGATATCGCCGCTGCTATTGGTCTAAAAGACGTGACTACGGGCGATACGCTCTGTGCGCTTGGCGATGTAATTACTCTCGAGCGCATGGAATTTCCCGATCCTGTTATCTCTGTTGCTGTGGAGCCACGCTCACAGGCGGATCAGGAAAAAATGGGTGTGGCCCTCGGAAAACTGGCCCAAGAAGACCCCTCCTTCCGCGTTCAAACCGACGAAGAGACAGGCCAGACAATTATTTCTGGTATGGGTGAGCTGCATCTCGACATACTCGTTGACCGCATGCGCCGTGAGTTCTCTGTCGAAGCGAATATTGGCAAGCCCCAGGTGGCCTACCGCGAGGCGATTCGCAATACTTGTGAGGTTGAGGGTAAGTTTGTTCGCCAATCCGGTGGTCGAGGGCAATACGGCCATGTCTGGATTAAGTTTGAGCCCCGTGAGGATGAAGAGGAAGGCCTCGAATTTATTAATGAAATAGTCGGTGGCACCGTACCTAAAGACTTTATCCCGGCGGTTGAAAAAGGGGTCGCCGAGCAAATGAAAAACGGCGTAGTTGCAGGCTATCCGCTGTTGGGGTTAAAGGCAACGTTATACGATGGCTCATTCCACGATGTTGATTCTAATGAAATGGCTTTTAAAGTGGCCGGTTCACTGGCGACTAAAAAACTTGTCGATGAAGGTGGGGCAGTCTTGCTCGAGCCAACCATGCGGGTTGAAGTGGTAATGCCCGAAGAAAATATGGGCGACGTAGTGGGTGATCTCAATCGGCGCCGCGGTATCATTCTGGGTATGGCTGATAATGCCTCGGGTAAGGTTGTAACGGCGGAAGTGCCGCTGGCGGAAATGTTTGGCTATGCTACGGATGTCCGATCGGCAACACAGGGTCGAGCCACTTTTACCATGGAGTTTTTAAAGTACAGCGAGGCGCCAGCGAATGTGGCGCAGGCAATTATTGCGCGTAACGGTTAACACCGTTGTTGCGCGTATATAGAGGGGTGTCGGATACATAGCGGCATATTGGATTGGTTATTATTCATTTATTGTAAAGGAGAGCGGCAATGGGAAAAGAGAAGTTCGAACGTAATAAACCCCACGTCAACGTAGGAACGATTGGTCACGTTGATCACGGTAAAACCACACTTACGGCAGCCCTGACCAGGGTTTGCGCTGAAGTCTGGGGTGGCGAAATGGTTGCCTTTGACGGCATCGATAACGCTCCTGAAGAGCGCGAGCGCGGCATTACAATTGCTACCTCCCATGTTGAATACGACTCGCCGATTCGCCACTACGCACACGTCGACTGTCCCGGTCACGCCGACTACGTTAAAAACATGATTACGGGTGCCGCGCAAATGGACGGCGCTATTTTGGTTTGTGGCGCCACCGACGGCCCCATGCCTCAGACCCGCGAGCACATCCTACTTTCACGTCAGGTTGGCGTCCCCTACGTTGTTGTTTTCCTCAACAAAGCAGACCTGCTGGCTGAAGACTGTGGCGGTGTTGGCTCTGAAGAATACGAAGAAATGCTCGAGCTGGTTGAAATGGAGCTGCGCGAACTGCTCGACGCCTACGAATTCCCTGGTGACGATACACCCATTATTGCCGGTTCCGCCCTCATGGCCCTCAACGGTGAAGACGATAACGAGCTAGGTACTACCGCCGTTAAAAAGCTGGTTGAAGCCCTCGACAGCTACATCCCCGAGCCCGAGCGTGCTGTAGATGGCGCTTTCATTATGCCCATCGAAGATGTGTTCTCCATCTCCGGTCGCGGCACGGTTGTTACCGGTCGTATCGAGCGCGGTATCGTTAACGTTGGCGACGAAATCGAAATCGTTGGTATTAAAGACACCACTAAAACCACCTGCACGGGTGTTGAAATGTTCCGCAAGTTGCTCGACGAAGGTCGTGCCGGTGAGAACGTCGGCATCCTGCTGCGCGGCACCAAGCGTGAAGAAGTTGAGCGCGGTCAGGTGCTTGCTGCGCCTGGTAGCATCCTGCCTCACACCAAGTTTGAAGCCGAAGTTTACGTGCTGAGTAAAGACGAAGGCGGTCGACACACCCCTTTCTTTAAAGGATATCGTCCTCAGTTCTACTTCCGTACCACTGATGTCACAGGCGCTTGTGAATTGCCCGAAGGCGTTGAGATGGTTATGCCTGGTGACAATGTGCAAATGGTCGTCACCTTGATTGCCCCGATTGCTATGGAAGACGGACTGCGCTTCGCCATCCGCGAAGGGGGTCGTACTGTAGGCGCTGGTGTTGTAGCTAAGATTTTCGAATAAGTTTTAATGCTTGCCCAAAAAAGGCCGCTCATTTAGCGGCCTTTTTTTTACTGTTTTTATTCTTTGGGCTTGTTTTTAAGTATAAAACACAGGTAATAAAAACCCCCGCAGGTTAAACCTGCGGGGGTTTTTTGAAAGAGAAAGGGAGCTTATTTAGCAGCTTTTCTTTCCCTGGCGTCTTCAATAACCTGGTCAGAAACATTCTTCGGGCAAGGCAGGTAGTGAGAGAACTCCATAGAGAACTGTCCGCGCCCGGATGTCATGGTCCGCAAGGTGCCGATATAGCCAAACATTTCCGCGAGTGGAACATCTGCTTTAACGCGGACGCCAGTGACACCTTTTTCCTGATCCTTAATCATACCGCGACGGCGATTGAGATCGCCGATTACGTCGCCGATATGATCATCAGGTGTGAAAACATCAACCTTCATAATAGGTTCGATCAGTTGGGGCCCGGCTTTGGGCATGGACTGTCTGTAGGCGCCCTTAGCTGCGATTTCAAAGGCAACTGCCGAGGAATCAACGGCGTGAAAGCCGCCGTCAAAGAGCTCAACCTCGACATCCAGTACGGGGAATTCGGCGAGAGGCCCTGTTGCCATCATGCCCTGAAAGCCTTTTTCGATTGCAGGGAAGAACTCTTTCGGCACATTGCCGCCAACAACAACGGAGTTGAAGACGAACCCCGTACCAGGTTCACCGGGCTTGATACGGTAGTCAATTTTACCAAACTGGCCAGAACCACCCGATTGTTTCTTGTGAGTGTAGCTGTCTTCAATCTCTTGCGTGATCGTTTCGCGGTAAGCGACCTGTGGCTGGCCGACTTCGAGTTCAACGTCATACGTTCGCTTGAGAATATCGACTTTAATATCGAGGTGTAATTCGCCCATGCCTTTGAGGATAGTTTCGCCGGAATCTTGGTCCGTCTCAACGCGGAATGAGGGGTCTTCTGCGATCATCTTGCCTATCGCAATCCCCATTTTTTCGGAGCCACCCTTGTCTTTTGGCTTAACCGCAATAGAGATGACGGGATCGGGGAAAATCATGGGCTCTAGAGTCACCGGGTCTTTTGGATCGCAAAGAGTATGGCCCGTTTGTACGTTTTTCATGCCGACAATGGCGATAATGTCACCTGCCTGCGCGCGGTCAATTTCGTTGCGATCATCGGCATGCATTTCAACCATGCGGCCGATACGCTCAGTTTTGCCAGTGAAAGAATTGAGGATAGTGTCACCCTTGTTCAATACGCCAGAATAAATGCGGACAAAGGTCAATGCGCCAAAGCGATCTTCCATGATTTTGAAAGCGAGCGCCTTAAGTGTGGCGTCAGTAGTAACAGTGGCAACTTCACCTGTTTCTTCGCCGTCTTCATTGGTGAGGGGTTGTGCTTTCACTTCCGTTGGGCTTGGGAGATAGTCGACAACGGCGTCTAGAATGACCTGTACACCTTTATTTTTGAAGGCGGAGCCGCAGTAGGTTGGGAAAAAATCGAGGGCAATAGTGCCCTTGCGAATACAGCGCTTGATGTCGTCCATAGCAGGCTCTTCACCCTCCATGTACATCATCATGACTTCATCGTCCTGCTCGACAGCCATTTCAATTAGCTTTTCGCGGTATTCTTCGACAAGATCGACCATGTCCTCAGGAACATCAGTGGTTTCGAAGTTCTCCGGTAACCCGGTGTCATCCCAAATAAAGGCTTGGCGCGTCAATAGGTCAACAACGCCAACAAAGTTCTCTTCTGTGCCAATAGGGAGAACCATAACCAAGGGGTTGGCGCCAAGTACATTTTCTACTTGCCCAACTACGCGTAAAAAGTCGGCCCCCATGCGGTCGAGCTTATTGACGAAGATAATACGCGCAACTTCAGACTCATTCGCATAGCGCCAGTTAGTTTCTGATTGGGGTTCAACACCTCCAGAACCGCAAAACACGCCAACACCGCCATCGAGTACTTTTAGGGAGCGATAAACTTCAACGGTAAAATCGACGTGACCTGGCGTATCGATAATGTTGAAACGGTGGTTTTTCCAAAAGCAGGTAGTGGCAGCAGATTGGATGGTGATTCCGCGCTCTTGCTCCTGCTCCATAAAGTCCGTTGTAGCAGCTCCGTCGTGTACTTCACCGGTTTTGTGGATTTTGCCCGTCAACTTCAAGATGCGTTCCGTGGTCGTCGTCTTGCCGGCGTCGACGTGGGCGAAAATACCAATGTTTCTATAAAGGCTTAAGTCAGTCATTGTTTTGCTCGAGTTGTTGGGACGAAAAATAGCGCGGCATTATACCGAATATAAGCAAGAGGTTGAAGAATAAAGGGCAAGATGGGCGGCATTTATAAAAATAAAATGACTATAGCTATAGATTAGCTTTAACATTGAGGCGAAGATCATTCAGTGCGGTGATGAATTCCGTGCCGCCGCGAATTTAAGTTTGTTAGCGGTATTAAGCTGTAGATTGTCCAATATAAATTATTTGGCTTTCGATCAGATTTTATCTTGACACCTTCCTGCATCGCCTATAACATTCCGCCTCCGTTTTTCGAGCTGCCAGAAATAATTTGATGGCGCTAAACGACTAGATCTGGAGATCTGATTCAATGCAGGATCAATCGATAAGAATTTGCCTTAAGGCTTTTGATCACAAGTTGATTGATGCCTCAGCCGAGGAGATTGTGGCAACTGTGCGGCGCACGGGTGCGCAGATCCGAGGCCCGATTCCTTTGCCGACGCGCAAAGAGAGATTCACAATTTTGACCTCACCGCATGTTAATAAAGATGCGCGTGATCAGTATGAAATACGAACCCACAAGCGCTTGTTGGATATCGTTGAGCCAACTGAAAAAACTGTTGACGCTTTGATGAAGCTGGATCTTGCTGCTGGCGTAGATGTTCAGATTAGTTTAGGTTAAATGTTCGCCGGGTTTTTCCCGGAAGTGTAACGCTCTGAAAAGGGCGGCCATAGCGGGTAATAGCCCCGTACGCGACGAGGTAAAAATGAAGATTGGAATAGTAGGTCGTAAGTGCGGCATGAGTCGTATCTTTACAGATGAGGGTGCCTCTGTGCCTGTCACCGTGATTGAGGTTGAGCCTAATCGCGTCGTGCAGTTGAAGTCTCAAGAAATTGACGGCTACGCTTCAGTTCAGGTAACTACAGGTACGCGTCGAGTTTCTCGTGTGACCAAAGCGCAAGCTGGGCACTATGCAAAGGCGGGTTCAGAAGCTGGGCGCGGTTTGTGGGAGTTTCGTCTTGGTGCTGATCAAGAAGCGCCAGAAGAAGGTGTTGCTTTAACGGTTGGTCAGTTCGAGGTCGGTGAGGCTGTCGATATCTCGGGTGTTTCTAAGGGCAAAGGTTATGCGGGTGTTATTAAGCGCTGGAATTTTCAGATGCAGGATGCCACGCACGGTAACTCTCTAGCCCACAGAGCGCCGGGTTCTATTGGTCAAAACCAAACTCCGGGTCGTGTTTTTAAAGGCAAGAAGATGGCTGGCCACATGGGTTCGCGCAATGTTACGACGCAGAATCTCGAAGTGATCCGTGTAGATGTAGAGCGAAATTTATTGTTGGTTAAAGGTGCTGTGCCTGGCGCAACCGGCGGAACAGTCATCGTCCGACCAGCAGTAAAGGTCTGAGGGGTTAGCTATGGAGTTGAATATTGCGACACCGGCAGGCGTGAATGGCACGATCAGTGTGTCAGAGGAAGCCTTCGGTAAAGAATATAATGGTGATCTAATTCATCAGGCCGTTGTTGCCTATATGGCTGGAGCAAGGCAGGGTACTCGTGCTCAAAAAACTCGATCTGATGTTGCGGGGGGAGGAAAGAAACCTTGGCGTCAGAAGGGTACTGGTCGGGCTCGTTCGGGTACTATTCGTAGTCCAATCTGGCGTTCGGGTGGTGTGACATTTGCTGCGCGTCCGCAGGATCACTCGCAAAAACTGAATCGAAAAATGTATCGAGCGGCGATGCGCTCAATATTGTCTGAGCTGGCACGCCAGGATCGCCTGGTTGTCGTCGAATCCTTCGATATCGAAGAGCCTAAAACCAAGGCTTTGGTAGGGCGCCTCGGTGAGTATGGTCTCAGTGATGTGCTGATAGTGACAGAAGAAGTAAATGAGAATCTCTATCTCTCTGCTCGCAACTTGCACAAAGTTGAAGTGCGCGATGCTCTTGCCGTAGATCCGGTGGCATTGATTCGCTGCGAGAAGGTGATGGTGACTGTGCCCGCGATTAAAAAGATTGAGGAGATGCTCGGATGAATAAGGAACGCATCTTCAAAGTATTGTTGGCGCCACACGTAACAGAAAAGGCCAGTATGGTCGGTGATAGCGGTAATCAGGTGGTTTTTAAGGTCTCAACAGCTGCCACAAAGCGCGATATTAAAGCTGCAGTAGAAACTTTATTCGAAGTGCAGGTTAAAGATGTTCGTGTAGTGAACGTCAAAGGCAAGACCAAGCGCAATAAGAATGGTCTTGGCAAGTGTTCCGACTGGAAAAAAGCCTATGTCAATTTGGCTGCCGGTCAGGATATCGATTTCATGGCGATTGGGTAAGGAGCGTTTACTATGCCTGTAGTTAAGAGAAAGCCAACCTCCCCCGGGCGCCGGCATGTTGTCAGTGTGGTGCACGCCGATCTGCATAAAGGTGCGCCCCATGCGCCTTTGCTTGAAAAGAAAAGCAAGAGCGGTGGTCGTAATAACGCTGGACGTATCAGTGTTCGACATATTGGTGGTGGTCACAAGCAGCACTATCGAGTAATAGATTTTAAGCGTAGTAAAGACGGCATTCCTGCGACGGTTGAGCGGCTTGAGTACGACCCCAATCGCACCGCTAACATCGCTCTGCTTTGTTATAAGGATGGTGAGCGACGCTATATCGTTGCGCCCAAAGGTCTTAAGGCAGGTGATGTGCTTGAGTCCGGTCCTGCTGCCGCCATCAAAGTGGGCAATACGCTTCCATTGCGTAATATTCCTGTTGGTAGTGTTCTTCACTGCGCTGAAATGAAGCCAGGTAAGGGTGCGCAGATAGCGCGCAGTGCTGGCACATCATTACAGTTGGTGGCTCGAGAGGGTCGACATGCAACCCTGCGTCTGCGCAGTGGTGAAATGCGGAAAGTTCTTTCCGACTGTCGTGCGACAATCGGTGAGGTTTCAAACAGCGAGCACAGTTTACGCTCTCTGGGTAAGGCGGGCGCATCCCGCTGGCGTGGTGTTCGCCCAACCGTTCGCGGTGTGGTAATGAACCCAGTTGATCACCCTCATGGTGGTGGTGAAGGGCGTACCTCTGGTGGCCGTCACCCTGTTAGTCCCTGGGGTATGCCAACCAAGGGGTATAAAACCCGTAAAAACAAGCGAACTGACAGTATGATTGTTCGTCGACGCGGCAAATAACGCGCTATTAATACGAGGATATAACTGTGTCACGTTCGTTAAAGAAAGGCCCATTCATTGACCTGCACCTGATCAAAAAGGTGGAGGCTGCTGCAGAGGCAAATGATCGTCGTCCTATAAAGACCTGGTCGCGTCGTTCAATGATTCTGCCTCAAATGGTGAGTTTAACCATCGCCGTTCACAATGGTCGACTGCATGTTCCGGTGGCTATAACCGAAGAAATGGTAGGTCATAAGTTGGGTGAATTTGCACCAACGCGTACTTATCGCGGGCATGTTGCTGACAAAAAGGCGCGACGCTAGTCGCTGGCTTGAAGGGGTAATTATTGTGGAAGTAGCTGCAAAATTAAAAGGCGCTCAGTTATCAGCGCAAAAAGCTCGCCTGATTGCAGATCAGGTGCGTGGAAAACCGGTAGAGCAGGCGCTCGACATACTATCTTTCAGTAACCGCAAAGGTGCGGCTATTGTAAAGAAGGTGCTTGAGTCGGCCATTGCCAACGCGGAGCACAATGAAGGTGCAGATGTGGATGAGTTGAAAGTTTCGACTGTCTTCGTCGATGAGGGTGTAACCATGAAGCGTCTTATGCCTAGAGCAAAAGGGCGCGCTGACAGAATTTTGAAGCGTTCATGTCATATCACCGTAAAAGTTGCTGGATAATTAGGCTTAGGAGCTGACATGGGTCAGAAAGTACATCCAATTGGTATAAGACTTGGTATTGTTAAAAAACATACCTCAGTCTGGTACGCCGACAAGGCAGACTACGCAGTAAAGCTAAATAGCGATCTGCGTGTGCGCAGCATGATACAAAAGCGTTTGGCTCACGCCTCCGTTAGTCGTGTTGAGATTGAACGGCCATCGGCTTCAGCCAGGATCACAATTCACACAGCGCGCCCCGGTATTGTTATCGGAAAACGTGGTGAAGACGTCGATAAGCTTCGTGCAGCTGTTTCTGCCGAAATGGGTGTGCCGGTTCACATCAATATTGAAGAAATTCGCAAGCCGGATCTCGATGCAACCCTTGTTGCTCAGAACGTCTGCCAGCAGTTAGAGCGCCGTGTGATGTTTCGCCGCGCCATGAAGAGAGCTGTACAAAATGCCATTCGCCAGGGCGCGAAGGGTGTCAAGATTCAGATTGGTGGTCGTTTGGGTGGCGCGGAAATTGCGCGTTCAGAATGGTATCGTGAAGGCCGTGTGCCCTTGCACACTTTCCGTGCTGATATTGACTATGCGCACGAAGAGGCTGCGACTACCTACGGCATTATTGGTGTTAAGGTTTGGATATTTAAAGGCGAAGTACTGGGCAGTGACGAAGCAGAGCCTGCCCAGGCTAAAAAGAAGTAATTTTCGAATAAGGGTCGAGCGAGATGCTGCAACCGAAACGAACAAAATTCCGCAAGATGCACAAAGGCCGTAATCGTGGTCTGGCGCAGCGCGGCAGTAAAATTAGCTTTGGGGAATACGGACTGAAGGCTGTTGGTCGCGGTCGCTTAACGGCGCGCCAGATTGAGGCTGCACGTCGGGCTATGACGCGTCACGTTAAGCGTGGCGGTAAGATCTGGATCCGTGTCTTTCCTGATAAGCCGATTACTCAAAAACCTCTCGAAGTGCGAATGGGTAAAGGTAAGGGTAACGTTGAATACTGGGTTGCACTGATTCAGCCTGGGCGCGTGTTATATGAAATGGAAGGTGTTTCTGAAGAAATCGCGCGCGAAGCTTTTGAGCTCGCAGCAGCAAAACTACCTATCCAAACAACCTTTGTTAAGCGGACGGTGATGTAATGAAAGCGAGTGAACTTCGTGAGAAGAATTCCGAAGAGCTGAACACAGCACTCCTTGGTGAGCTGGAAGCTCAGTTTAAGCTGAGAATGAAGCGTTCAACAGGTCAGCTGAATGAAAGTCATGAGATGAAAATTGCAAGACGTAATGTGGCGCGTATCAAGACGGTCTTAAACGAGAAAGCAAACGAAGCAGCAGGTGGTCAGTAATGACAGCAAGCAATACGGCGCGGACACTTTCCGGCAGAGTCATCAGTGACAAAATGGACAAAACTGTAACGGTTTTAATTGAGCGCCGTGTTAAGCACGAGCTCTACGGCAAATTTATTAGCCGGTCGACAAAATTGAAGGCACACGATGAGGCAAATGAGTGCCGTGCTGGTGATCTGGTCACCATCGCAGAAACTCGTCCTCTGTCAAAAACCAAGTCCTGGGCTTTGGTTAACATCGACGAGCGCGCCGCAGAAGTTTAACTCGCCGCGTGGCACAGGTTTGGAGTAGACAATGATACAGACACAAAGTTATCTCGAAGTGGCCGATAATAGCGGCGCGCGTAGAGTTATGTGCATCAAGGTGTTGGGCGGTTCGCACCGTCGTTATGCTTCAGTGGGTGACATTATTAAAGTCACTGTAAAAGAAGCCATCCCTCGGGGAAAGGTTAAGAAAGGTCAGGTGATGAACGCAGTTGTTGTTCGCACTCGTAAAGGTGTACGTCGATCTGATGGTAGTTTAATCAAATTCGGCGACAACGCTGCAGTGCTCTTAAACGCACAGAACGCGCCCATTGGTACTCGTATTTTTGGACCTGTGACTCGTGAGTTGCGTAGCGAGCGCTTTATGAAAATTATCTCTCTGGCACCCGAAGTACTTTAGGTTTAGCAGGCAAATATTATGGCGATGAAAAAAATCAGGCGCGATGATGACGTTATCGTTATTGCCGGTCGTGATAAAGGTAAGCGAGGAAAGGTCCTCCAAGTTTTGTCTGATGGGCGTTTATTGGTGTCTGGTATTCAGATTATCAAGAAACATCAGAAGCCTAACCCACAGTTGGGTGTGCAAGGCGGTATTCTTGAAAAGGAAGCGCCGATCGACGCTTCCAATCTGGCAATCTTTAATCCAGAGGCCGGGAAGGCAGATCGCGTAGGTTTTAAATTGTCGGACGACGGCAAAAAAATTCGAGTATTTAAATCCAACGGCCAGGCCGTGGACGCCAAGTAGGGTGATGTAGATGCCAAGGCTCAAAGAATTATACAAGACAGAAATTGCGGCTAAGCTTAAAGAAGAGCTGGGTCTAGATAACGTGATGGAGGTTCCGCGCATCAGCAAAATCACCCTAAATATGGGTGTTGGTGAAGCGTTGGCTGATAAGAAAGCCCTTGAACATGCCGTTCGTGATCTGGAGACTATTGCTGGTCAAAAAGTGGTTGTGAACTTGGCGCGTAAGTCTATCGCGGGTTTCAAAGTTCGTGAAGGCTGGCCAATAGGTTGCAAGGTTACTCTGCGAAGTGATCGCATGTACGAATTTTTAGAGCGTCTTGTTGACATTGCTATACCTCGGATTCGTGACTTCCGCGGTATCAGTCCGAAGTCCTTTGATGGTCGTGGTAACTTTGCCATGGGTGTTACTGAGCAGATCATTTTCCCAGAAATTGATTACGATAAAATCGATAAGCTTCGTGGGCTTGATGTCACTATTACAACGACAGCTCGTAATAACGATGAAGGTCGTGCCTTGCTAAGAGCGTTCAATTTTCCCCTAAAAGGTGATAAATAGTCATGGCTAAAACTTCGATGGTTCAGCGTGAAATAAAACGCACCAAGCTGGTTGCCAAATATGCTCAGAAAAGAGCTGCAATAAAAGCGGTTATCGCCAATGAGGATTCAACTGCTGAAGAGCGCTGGGAAGCTCAGCTTCAGTTACAAAAGTTGCCGCGCGATTCAAGTCCCTCACGTCAGCGACGTCGCTGTCAGGTTACTGGACGCCCACATGGCGTCTATAGAAAATTTGGCCTTTGCCGTAACAAGCTGCGCGAAGCAGCAATGCGTGGCGATGTCCCTGGT
>JBFHDT010000008.1:0-16538 GCA_041584575.1 Porticoccaceae bacterium | reverse complement strand
GGTGCTGAGGTGATTTTTAATATCAATGCTTCGCCTTTCCATGTTGGGAAACAGACGCAGAGGGTGGCGACCGTTGCCCAGCGTGCTCGCGAGGGCAATATTCCCATTGTTTATGTCAACCAGGTTGGCGGCCAGGATGAGCTGGTGTTCTGCGGTGGCTCTATGGTGGTCGATGCAAAGGGTAAGCTTTGTTATCAGGCACCGATGTTTGAGCAGGGCGTGTTTATTGTTGACCTAGCGCGGGTCGATGGAGGTGTAACAGTTGCACCACAAACTATCGTGCCCACCCCCGAAGATCTGGCTACTGTCTACCAGGCGTTGGTTCTGGGTGTGCGTGATTATGTCAATAAAAATGGCTTCAACGGCGTGGTGCTGGGTTTGTCGGGGGGGATCGACTCGGCACTGACTCTGGCTATTGCTGTGGATGCCCTGGGAGCTGATCGGGTTGAAGCGGTGATGATGCCCTTTCGCTACACCTCTCAGCTGAGCCTAGATGATGCGCAGGCAGAGGCCGATATTCTTGGCGTGAGCTATAAAGTGATTGGTATTGAGCCTATTTACAATGCCTTTAGCGAGGCTCTTGCCGATGAGTTTGCCGGTATGGCTGTGGATAAAACCGAAGAGAATATGCAGGCTCGCTCCCGTGGCGTGCTGTTGATGTCCATTTCTAATAAAAAGGGCTCACTGGTATTAACGACGGGTAATAAGAGTGAAATGTCCGTGGGTTATGCGACTCTGTATGGGGATATGGCCGGCGGCCTCGATGTCCTTAAAGATGTGAGAAAGGTGCTGGTGTTTGACCTGTGCCGCTACCGCAATACGCTTTCACAGGTGATCCCCGAGTCGGTGATCATTCGCCCCCCTTCGGCGGAGCTAGCGCCTGATCAGGTCGATGAAGATACCCTGCCACCCTATGAAATACTCGACCAAATTTTGCAGCTCTATATTGAAGAAGATATGGCGGCGCTGGATATTATCGCCCGAGGCTTTGATGAAGAGGATGTGCACCGCATACTGCGCATGGTCGACATTAATGAATACAAGCGCCGACAGGCGCCCATTGGGCTGCGTATTACCGAGCGAGGTTTTGGACGAGATCGCCGCTACCCTATCACCAATGGCTGGCGCTCTGGCGAGTAGTGTCGAGAAACTCGTGCGGGCACCTCATTGTCGTTAGCTAAAGAAGGGCTTTAACGCTATTTCGTTCTAGCCCTTTTTCGATCAGCCATTCGCGACTAGTTAAAGATTCCAAACGTTATTTTGTCGAAGAGAGACTTTTCTTTTTCTTCAGGTTGCTGTGTGTCTACTCGATTGGGTGTCAACGACAAATTTTCTTTGTCGTTTGCTGCAAGTGGGTTGTTAAATATCTCCCTACTATCAAAATACGCTGGGTCTTCTGGCACATAGTAGCCAAAAGTTAGACGGCTTAACCAAGACGCTTCATCAAGGGTGTTTGCTGCCTGGTATTGAAATTCGCCTTGTTCATTGAGTGCGGGATGCTGGGGGTAATTGAGGGCCAGAGTTTGCGCTGATTTCGCGGCGAGATCGTGAAGGTCTAGCAAGTAGTAAGCCTGGGTCATTACCGCGAGTGCATCGGGTACTGCGGGTGTTTGTTGAAAGTTCTCAATCACATAGCGCCCGCGATTTGCCGCTGCTAAATAAGCGCCGCGTTTAAAATAATAATTGGCGACATGAATTTCGTGCCGCGCGAAGCGGTTGCGTAATTCAAGCATACGTTGGCGAGCATCACCGGCGTAGACACTATCTGGGTATTGAGTGATGAGTTCGCTAAAAGTCGCAAAAGCTGAGCGGGCACTACCAGGATCTCTCTTCGTCTCATCAATGGGTGAGCGATTACTAAATAGGCCCTTGTTTTGCACCGCTGCCGAAAGGCCTTTCATATAGTAGGCGTAATCGACATTGGGGTGGCGGGGGTGGAGGCGGATAAAGCGATCCGACGAAGCCATAGCAGCTTCGTGATCGGCTGACTCATGGTAGACGTAGATCAATTCCAACTGAGCCTGATCAGCGTAGTTGCCAAAGGGAAACTGCGCTTCAAAGGCGTTGAGATTAACGATGGCGTCAGACCAGTTGCGAGCGTCGAGGTTTTTGCGAATTTTATCGCGTAATCGCTTTTCGCTGAGATTTTGGGCTTCTTCCTGTGTTTGTTTGACTTGCTCTTCTTTAGAGTCAACAAGGGGCATTGATGAACAGGCGGAAAGTAACAGTGAGCTCGCGATCAGTAGGGCTGAAAAACGCATGGTGTTGAGGAGTCCGATTGTTTGGCCGTCAAAGCTTTCGGCTAATGAGTGTTTATTATTGCGTGTCGGGCATCGCCCTGTAGAATTGCCATTTAACCATAGCTCAGTGAGAAGCTAAATACCGAATGCTTAACGAACAAGGTGAAATCTCTTTGCAGGCCGAGGTGCCGAGTCATTTAAGTGGCGTGCGTTTTGATCAGGCAGCCGCCGAAATCTTCGCAGCCTATTCACGCACCCGTCTACAGCAGTGGATACGCGATGGGGCCCTACGGGTTGATGGCCGGGTCGGCAAGACCCGTGAAAAATTGCTGGGTGGAGAATGTCTCACCCTCAAGACCCGGCTAGAAGCGGAAGGCGAGTGGCAGCCCCAGCCTGTGCCTTTTGAAATCGTCTTTGAAGATGCCAGTGTCATTGTCGTTAATAAAGCGTCGGGGCTGGTGGTGCACCCAGGGGCGGGTAATCCCGATGGCACCCTGCTCAATGGCTTGCTGTACCACTGTGAGCAGTTGGCCACCGTGCCTCGCGCCGGCATTGTCCACCGTCTCGATAAAGACACTACCGGTTTAATGGTGGTGGCAAAAACCCTGGAGGCCCATCACTCACTCACCACTCAGCTCAAAGATCGCAGTGTCAAACGCCACTATCGTGCCATCGTGCAAGGGGTAATGACCGGTGGTGGGACCATTGATGTGCCGATCGGTCGACACCCCACCAGCCGCACGCGTATGGCCGTACTACGACCCGGACGCGAGGCGGGCAGTCGTTACCGCGAGGCGATTAGTCACTACCGCTTAGTAGAGCGCTTTGCTGGTCATAGCCATGTTGAAGTGGCGCTGGAAACTGGCCGCACCCACCAGATTCGCGTACACATGGCGCACCTGGGTTATCCGCTGGTGGGCGACGGGGTCTACGGTGGGCGGCTGCGTTTAACTGCCGGTGGCAGTGCGGAATTATCGACCGCCCTGCGTGAATTTCCGCGCCAGGCCTTGCACGCTCTGCGCTTGAGTTTTATCCACCCCACTTCTGGGGAAACGGTTGAATGGGAAACTTCTCTGCCGGAGGATATGCAGCAATTACTCCGTGTCTTACAGAGTGAAGCCGCACCCGTTTGAACTGCCTATTTTGATACCCGACTGGCCCCTGCCACCGGGGGTGAAAAGTGTCGTCACCACTTGCCAGGGGCAGCCGGCTGGCACTGAGGGAAAGTTGCTTAATTTTCTCGATGACAGCGACGAGTGTCGACAGCAAGTGTTACGCAATCGCCGCGACCTGGCTGATCAATTGGGCTTCACTCAACCTCTGCCCTGGTTGGCTCAGGAGCACGGCATCAGAGTGGTTAATGCTCTTGACGCTATAAAACCCCCGTCCCCACTCAATGCCGATGCCTGTGTCAGCCGAACCCCAGGCCTCGCCTGTGTGATTCAAACAGCTGATTGTCTACCGGTGTTGTTGTGCTGTGGCGATGGCTCGGTAGTGGCCGCAGCACATGCGGGTTGGCGCGGGCTAGTCGCTGGCGTGCTCGGCGAGACGGTGACGGCAATGGCGGGTGAAGCATCGGCCATTTCAGCTTATTTGGGCCCCGCTATTAGCCAGCAGCATTTTGAAGTGGGTGGCGAGGTGATAGAGGCCTTTTTGGCAAAGGCCCCGCCAACAGATCAGCGGCTGACTGAGGCTTGTTTTAAACCGTCAAAAACTCGTCCGGGCCACTATCATGCAGACCTCTACCAGTTGGCTCGCATCCAGCTGCACAACCTTGGAGTGACGCGCATTTATGGCGGCAACTTTTGCACTTATGCCGATATCGAGCGTTTTTATTCCTACCGACGGCAGGGACAAACAGGGCGCATGGCGAGCTTGATCTGGATAGCGCGCTAGGTCAAGCGAGCGGGTGAGGGTTCAGCCGCCGTGCCTAAGCAAGGTGATTTTTTCGGGCAACACTAAAATAGAAGAGAGCAGCGAAACCACCTCCCGCCGTTCGGTAGAGGCCAGCCAGCTCTGCCAATTTTTCCGGCTTTGCATCTTGATTAAAATATAACGCACATTCGAGTCTTCGATACCATGAAGGGACTCCCCGGAAATAAAACCGGGGGCAGATACAGTAGCTTGTAGCATTTTACGGGCAAAATTGTCGTAGGTACTGGCCATGCCGGGGGCGATATGACGTTCGATTAATACGGTGATCATTGCTGGACTCTATAAAAATAAGACTAAAATATGTGACTCAAATTGTCAGGTTTACGGTTGTTCCGTGCAGCTCGAAACTAATGCAACAAGCCGCGTCGACATCATACGCCTTAGCCCTTTTCCTGTCCGCTGGCATCTGAGAAAATACGCCGATGAGAAAATCTGTTGACCAGCTAAATTTTGATACCTTGCTCGATACCTCGGGCCTGCTTTGCCCTGAGCCAGTGATGATGCTACATAGCGCTGTACGCGACGTGGCCACCGGACAGGTGATCAAAGTGCTGGCAACTGACCCTTCTACCGCGCGTGACATTCCCAAGTTTTGTCAGTTTCTCGACCACGAATTAGTGGTGCACCGCGAAGAGGACGGCCTTTATATCTACTTTATCCGCCGTGGCTAGCTCCCCTCCTTTTTGTCTCTTACTAAAAAGAACGGGGAGCTAAAGCTTTATTCCATCAAGAGTTAGGCGCTGGGTACTTAGCCATGTGTTCTTTGACTTGCAGGCCCTGTGTCGGGCTCAGCGTTATTTTGCACCTTGCCCCAGTCTCTTTCGTTAAGCCAAAATTCTGTTTGTTGGTGAACATATTGATCGCTATCGTTAAGAGCCGCCTCCAACAAAACCTGAGTAGCGGGATTGTTAAGGCCCACCAGTGCCTCCACCGTCTGGTGTCTGAGGCTGGGCTCTACTTCATTAAATAAAACCTGGCCCAGAACGGGCAAAGTACTGCCACCTATTTCGGCCAGGGCATTGATGGCCAGTTGGCGAATTTGGATGTCACTATCGGCGAGAGCTTGTGGAATGATGGCGTGGGTAGCTTCATTGCCGCTATGGAACAGGCCAATAAGGGCTTGCTCGCGAGTCTGTACATTGGGGTGATATAAAAGTTCATTGTTTAGCAGAGCAAGTTGTTCATTCTGGTAGCGTTCATTCTCTGCTCGGTTGTGCTTCTGTGAGCGATATTTTTGTAAAACTTGCTGTTGTTTAGAGGGTAGAGCGGGGTGGGCATTTCTTCTTTTGTCGAGAGGTGGCCTAGGCTCAGCCTGCACCAGTCGAAACTGAGTAGTGTTTGAGTTTGCAAACTCTTAAACATAGTCAGGTGTACTCGTGCTACCAACGCTAGTGGGCTGTCATCGATAGAGGCCCCGCGCCGGAACTTTGCTGCGGGGCCTATTTGGGGCTCAACTGTCGAATTTATATCCCTTGCCATCGCTGACAATTTTACCGGCAGTGGGTGTGGCAAAGTGGGTGCCCAGTACGGTGGTCTTAGTATCGCCAAAACGTTGCATGAATTCGATGCGGGTTTTCTCGGCCAGGCTGCTTTTAGTGTCGGCAGCATCAATCCAGCCAGGTTTGGCCATTTGCAGGGGGTGGTGAAACATGTCGCCAGTAATGACGGCTTCTTCACCTTGCGATTGGATATGAATGCTGACATGACCAGGCGTATGACCGGGCGTGGGGATCAGGCTTATTTCATCACAGATCTGGTGAGTAGAGTCGACCAGATCAACCAGGTTTGCTTCAAAAATGGGTTTTAATGCATGGTCCAGCGCATTGCTTTCATAGGGGTCGTCTTCGTCTTTCCAGAACTCCCACTCTGCCGCACCAAATAAATAGCGGGCATTGGGGAAGGTGGGAATCCATTCGCCGTCGACCTTATGGGTGTTCCAGCCAACGTGATCGAAATGCAGGTGGGTGCAGAGCACGCGGTCGATTTTATCGGCAGGAAAACCTAGCGCGGCCATGTTTTCAAGAAACGGCGTATTGAGATTAACCCACTCCTCATATAAAGGCAGGTTTTTGCCATTACCGGCGCAGGTGTCGACAATAATGTTGAGTCCGCCAGCGCGAATTAAAAAGGCGTGAATGCTCAATTTCATGTCGCCATCTTCGTCGAGAAAGTCAGGCCGTAACCAGTCGTCGTAGGCGGTTAATTCGTTTGCACTTCGCTCTGGAAAAAGTGAATTGATTGGCGCCTTTATTACCACTTCGACGAGTCGGGTGATGGATACATCGCCAATTGTCCAGCTGAGTTGTTCGTAGCGTCGATCAGTCATAATCTGTAAGCTCTGCTATTAGTTTTGTTATAGGGTAAGAGATATTACTCAATTCTTTTTGTTAATGTCTATCTTACCGTCGATTTGGTTAGCTGGGATATCTCCCTTCAAACTTGGCAGGAGTGCGTACGATGGAAGGCTATGAGCAATTAGCTTCAACTCTGGCCCTGGTGCTCGGTGTTGGTTGGGCCAGTGGTATTAACCTTTATGCCGCTGTTGCAGTGCTCGGTTTTGCCGGAGCCACAGGTAATCTCGAGCTGCCAGCAGAGCTGGAAACAGTACAAGACCCATTAGTTATCGGTATTGCCTGTCTGATGTACGGGGTCGAGTTTTTTGCCGATAAAATACCCGGTGTTGATAGCGCCTGGGATAGCGTGCATACCTTTATACGTATACCCGCTGGTGCCATGTTGGCGGCGGGTGCTGTGGGCGATGTCACGCCGGCGTTGGAGATTGGGGCTGGGTTGATCGGTGGTTCCATGGCCATGGGCAGTCACTTTACTAAGGCTTCAACACGCTTATTGATCAACACCTCGCCGGAACCCTTTAGCAACTGGGGTGCCTCTATTGGTGAAGACTTGATGGTTTTTGGCGGCCTTTGGGCAATGCTTAATCACCCCTGGATTTTTCTTGGTTTGATGCTGGTATTTATCGTACTGGTTATCTGGCTGTTGCCGAAATTATGGCGCGTGATGCGAGCAGTATTTCGGCGTATTGGCACTTGGTTAGGGTTTGTCAAAAAGCAGTCAGATGGTACAGCGAGTAACCAGGGTGAGCTGATGCCGGACGTACCTCTTGTAATAAACACTGATAAACCGACTGCTCACGTGGGTGTCAGTTCTCCCCTCAAGGATCGGTAGGCTCTATCGTGAGCCAGCAAGTCGGTAATTCTGTGTTAAATGAAGCAGTGGCAGATGATTGTTCGTCAGAAAAGTCAGAGTCCGCAAAGCCAATGTCGGCAAAAGATCTGCGTCTTGGCGCGATGAACATATTGGCGCGCAGGGAGCACTCGCGCAAAGAAGTCAGGGATAAATTGCGGCAGAAGTTTGATCCTGACACTGAACTTCTCGATGCAGTGTTAGACCAATTAGTTGCCGATGACCTTTTATCGGATCAGCGTTTTAGCGAAGCTTTTGTGCGCTGGCGGGTAGGTAAGGGACAGGGGCCGATAAGAATTCGTATGGAGCTACGCGAGCGTGGTATCGACGGCGATGCGGCTTTAGGCGAATGTGATGTCGACTGGTTTGCGCTTGCCGTAGAGGTGGCGCACAAACGTTTTGGCACAAGCCCCGTGACTGACCCGAAAGAGCGAGCCAAGCGCATGCGCTTTTTGCAGTATCGAGGTTTCAATGGTGAGCAGATTCGGTCTGCCCTGAATGATTAATCCGGTGCCGGGTCGAAAGCTCGGCTATTAATAGAGGTTATAAAGAGTAGTGAAACTTCACTTGCGTGTCTTGTTGTGGCTTTGGGGCATATCGTTTATACCCCTGGCTACAGCGTTGGAATTTCAGGGCACCTGGCAGCAGGGTGCGATGTTGGTAGGGCGCACAACGCCGGGCAATACTGTGATTTTTCAGGATCGAGCTGTCAGTCTTACCTCGCAGGGCTATTTTGTCATTGGCCTCGGTCGGGATGTGAAAGGCCCGGTAGTGGTTGATGTGCATAACGGCAAAAATAGTCAGCAATACAGTTACTCGGTGGCGCAGCGTGAATACAAGGTGCAGCGGGTCAATGGCGTGCCCCAGCGCACGGTGACCCCTCCCTCTGCCAAGGTGCTTGAGCGCATTCGTCGCGAAGGGCGTTTAGTGCGACAGGCACGGGCCGACAATGACCCGCGTGAAGACTTCCTTCAGGGCTTTATTAAGCCCCTCGAAGGACCTATTACCGGCGTCTACGGTAGTCAGCGAGTGTACAACGGCGTGCCGAAAAATCCCCATTACGGTCTCGATATCGCCCGGCCGACGGGAACGGTGGTGGTTGCGCCGGCGCCTGGCATTGTCAAATTAGTGCACGACGATATGTATTATTCCGGTGGCACTATAGTGCTCGACCACGGTTATGGGCTGAGCTCTTCTTTTATCCACCTCAGTGGCGCGTTGGTTAAAGAAGGACAGAGGGTAGAGGCCGGTGATGCGATTGCAAAGGTGGGTGCTACGGGTCGTGCTACCGGCCCTCATCTCGATTGGCGCGTCAACTGGTTCAATGTGCGTCTCGATCCGGCCTTGGTGCTGAAATTTTTTCCGGCTGCTAAGGGGCAATAACGGTGTTGGCTTTTCTCCTCGTTTGTCCAATTCGAGCATATCCTCGCAAGCATGGTGTTAGGGCGGTTATTGCCTTAAAATTCGCCGCCTGTAAATGGGCTTGTGCTTGGAATGAAAAATATGATCGATAAACAGCTATTGAGTATTCTGGTTTGCCCTGTCACCAAGGCACCTCTTGAATACGATCGCGAACGTGAAGAGCTGATTTGCTATGCCAGCGCTTTAGCCTACCCCATTCGCGATGGCATTCCGGTGATGTTGGAAAGTGAAGCGCGAGAGTTGAGCAGTGAAGAAAAAGAGCAGGGCCGCAAACGCTAATTCGCCTGGCTGATTCGCGCCGATTGGGTGGCTGTGGAATACGAATAAACTTTGAGGGTGAGGGATATGGCAGAAGAAACACTGTTTAGTAAAATTATTAAGGGTGAAATTCCGGCCGACATTATTTATGAAGATGAGCATTGCATCGCCATTAAAGATATCGCGCCCAAGGCTCCAGTACATTTGTTGGTGATTCCTCGGAAAATTATTCCTCGTATTATCGACGCTGAGGCCGACGACCAGGCATTGCTGGGTCACCTCATGCTGGCTGCCGGTAAAGTCGCTGAACAAGCTGGCGTCGCTGATGCCTTTCGCTTGATTGTTAACAGCGGTGCTGGTGCCGGGCAAACAGTTTTCCATTTACATATACATATATTGGGCGGCAAAAACTTTTCGGAATCGTCGCTGGGTTTTTAGTCCGCAGTTACCAGTACGTCATTTAGTCTTTTATTGAGTGCTCCGGTCGGAGCGGGATTCTTATGTTAGATGTTAAATCGAGTGCGGACATCCGCCAGGCCTTTCTGGATTTTTTTGCCGAACGCGATCACCGCGTTGTCGCTAGTAGCTCACTGGTGCCGGGCAATGATCCCACCTTATTGTTCACAAATGCGGGCATGGTGCAGTTTAAAGATGTTTTTCTCGGTGCCGAGCAGCGCGACTACCAGCGCGCCACTAGCTCCCAGCGTTGTGTGCGCGCCGGTGGTAAGCACAATGATTTAGAAAATGTCGGTTATACCGCTCGCCATCACACCTTTTTTGAAATGCTCGGCAACTTCAGTTTCGGCGATTATTTTAAACGCGATGCCATCAAGCTGGCTTGGACCTTTCTCACCGAGGTGCTGGGTCTGCCCGAAGAGCGGCTGTGGATCACCGTACATATTTCTGATGACGAAGCTGAGAAAATTTGGCTCGAAGAAATGGGGGTTAGTGCCGAGCGTTTTTCTCGCCTCGATGAAGACAACTTTTGGCAGATGGGCGATACCGGTCCCTGTGGCCCGAGTTCTGAAATCTTTTACGACCACGGTGCCAATGTGCCGGGCGGCCCGCCGGGCAGTGATGATGACGACCTTGATCGCTATATCGAAATCTGGAACCTGGTGTTTATGCAGTACGAGCGCGACAGTAGTGGTGAGATGACACCGCTGCCCAGGCCCTCTATTGACACAGGCATGGGTCTGGAGCGCATCGCCGCCATTATGCAGGGGGTGCACAGCAACTACGAAATTGATCTCTTTCAGCACCTGATAAAAGCGGCAGCCAGAGCCACCCACACTGCTGATCTTGAACACAACTCTTTGCGGGTGATTGCCGACCACATCCGCTCGTCGTCTTTTTTAATTGTCGACGGCGTACTGCCTTCTAATGAAGGGCGAGGCTATGTGCTGCGACGTATTATTCGACGTGCACTGCGCCACGGCCACAAGCTGGGTATGGAGGGTATTTTCTTTCATACCCTGGTTGCGCCACTGGTTGAGCAAATGGGTGCAGCTTATCCTGAACTGGTTGCCAAACAAGCTCTGGTTGAAAAAGCCCTGCTGGGTGAAGAGGAGCAATTTAGTAAAACCCTCGATAAGGGTATGGGCGTTTTGACAACTGCGCTTGCTGACTTGTCGGGCAAAGTCATCCCCGGCGAAGTGGTCTTTAAACTCTATGACACCTACGGTTTTCCTCTCGATTTAACCAATGATATTGCTCGTGAGCAGGGTTATGAGCTCGACTTGGTGGCTTATGAGCGCTGTATGGAAGAACAAAAATCGCGCGCCCGCGCAGCCAGTCGTTTCGGTGTTGATCACAGCGCTCAGCTCGATATAGCCGGTGAAACGGCCTTTGTCGGCTATCAAGACTTGAAAGCCAGCGCCAAAATTACCGGCCTGTTTCGTGGCGGTGCCGGAGTAGACACATTGCATGCCGGTGACGAGGCTATGTTAGTACTCGATAGCACGGCTTTTTATGCAGAGTCCGGCGGCCAGGTTGGTGACAGCGGGGAGTTGCTGACTGCATCGGGACGTTTTGCGGTCAATGATTGCCAGAAACAGGGCGATAACCATATACATCTCGGGCAATTGGTCGAGGGTGAAATGCGTGTTGGCGAGGTGGTTGCAGCCCAGGTCGATGTCAACAAGCGACAGGCGACGGCGGTCAATCATTCTGCGACTCACCTATTACATGCGGCTTTGCGCCAAGTGTTGGGTGACCATGTGGTGCAGAAAGGTTCGTTGGTCGATGCCGAGCGTTTGCGCTTTGACTTTGCCCACCCTCAGGCGATGACAGCGGATGAAATTAAAACCGTTGAAGCGATGGTGAATAGCCATATTCGGCAAAACAGCGCGGTGCAAACTGAAGTTATGTCGATGGAGGATGCTCAGGGCAGTGGTGCAATGGCACTGTTTGGAGAGAAATATGGCGACAGCGTGCGTGTGCTAACTATGGGCGATGGTTTTTCCGTTGAGCTTTGTGGCGGCACTCACGCCCAGCGTACCGGTGATATTGGCCTGTTCCATATTACCGGCGAGTCGGGTGTGGCTGCGGGTGTGCGCCGTGTTGAGGCCGTGGCCGGTGCCCCTGCTCTCGCCTGGTTTGGTGAGCTTGAGCAAACTCTGGATAAGGTCACTTCAACCTTAAAAGCTGGACGTTCCACTGTGCTTGATAAGGCGGCGACGCTGGTCGAGACGAACCGCGCCTTAAATAAGGAACTGGAGGCCTTGAAGGTAAAGCTGGCCAGTGCCTCGGGTGGTGATTTGCTCGATGAGGCTAAAACCATTGCCGGCGTAGCGGTATTAGCTAAAAAAATCGATGGCGCCGATGCTAAAACTCTGCGCGATATGCTCGACCAGCTGCGCTCGCGCATGGATAAAGGCGTCATCCTGCTGGCCGCTGAAAGCGATGGCAAAATTGCCTTGAGCGCGGGTGTTACCAAAAACCTCACCCCAAATATTAAAGCGGGCGCATTAATGCAGTTTGTTGCGCCGCAAATTGGTGGCAAGGGCGGTGGTCGCCCGGATATGGCTCAGGGAGGTGGTACCGATAGTGCGGCACTGCCAGCAGCCCTCGACTCGGTCTTTACCTGGGTTGAAGAGGCTCTGAGTTGAGGGGAGTTTACGTTGTGCATGCCAGGCTTGTAGCCCTGTTAAGTACTTGAATGCAAGACCTTATTCTAGCTAATCAGGTTTCTCTTTTTGATGGATTAGTGTACATTTGCGCCCCCTCGTCGATGGGTGCAAATTTGCTGAAACCCGGTATTAGTCACAAGCGATTTTGCAGTGCCCATTCATACTGTTAGCTATCGAGTTAAGCTGTCGAGTTAAAAAAATGAGTTTAATTGTTCAAAAATACGGTGGCACCTCGGTAGGTTCTGTCGAACGGATTGAAGCCGTGGCTGAAAAAGTCGCGGCCTGTCGTGCTCGCGGTGACGATATTGTTGTCGTGGTTTCAGCCATGAGTGGCGAAACCAATCGTCTGCTAGGCCTTGCCGATGCGATCACCGATACGCCGACACCACGTGAAATTGATGTTCTGGTATCTACCGGTGAGCAGGTCACCATCGCATTGTTAAGTATGGCGCTGAATAAACGTGGTTGTGAGGCGCGCTCTTACACCGGTGCTCAGGTGAAAATACTGACCGATGACTCTCATACCAAAGCGCGCATTGAAGAAATTGATGTCGAGCGCATGCAGGCCGATCTGAACCTGGGGCGAGTGTTGGTGGTGGCCGGTTTTCAGGGTGTTGATAGCGCAGGCAATATTACGACTCTCGGTCGAGGCGGGTCCGATACCTCGGCTGTGGCATTAGCGGCTGCTTTAAAAGCCGATGAGTGTCAAATTTATACCGATGTAGATGGCGTCTACACTACCGACCCACGGGTTGTTGAAGGCGCTAGACGCCTTGCACAAATTACCTTTGAAGAGATGCTGGAAATGTCCAGTCAGGGCTCGAAGGTCTTACAAATTCGCGCCGTGGAATTTGCCGGTAAGTACAAAGTCCCGCTGCGTGTTCTGTCCAGCTTTAAAGACGGCCCCGGCACATTAATTACCCTAGAGGATGATGACTGCATGGAAAAACCCATAATTTCCGGCATCGCGTTTAACCGTGACGAAGCCAAGCTGACGATTCAGGGTATTCCCGATACACCGGGTGTGGCGTCGCGTATTCTCGCCCCTATTGGTGAAGCCAATGTCGAAATCGATGTGATTATTCAAAATGTCTCCGAAGATGGCACCACATCGTTGACATTTACGGTACATCGAAACGACCTCAATCGCGCTCGTGGTCTACTGGAAAGCATTGCCATGGAGCTGAAAGCGCGCTCGGTAGTCACCGACGACCAGATTGCCAAAGTCTCGTTGGTGGGTGTTGGCATGCGCTCACATGCGGGCGTTGCATCGCGGATGTTTACTGCCCTGGCGGAGCACAATATTAATATTCAGATGATCACGACGTCTGAAATTAAGATAGCGGTTGTGATCGATGAAAAGTATCTCGAGCTGGCCGTGCGAGCCTTGCACGCTGCATTTGAGCTAGAAAACGACGCAAAATAATACCCTTGGGCTATGTTTGTTCTTAAGGATACTTATTTTTGAGCCGATAGACGGCATTAGACAATTCTTATATAACAGGTAAAATGCGCGGTCGTTACGTAGTACTAGCGAAGATTGTGTCGGAAATAAAAATACTCGCCGATATTGGAGGCGTCGTGGCTACTTGAGAGTTGCGGCATTAATAGTTATAGCAAGGAGAATGAATAATGCTTATTTTAACAAGGCGTGTTGGAGAGACCCTTGTAATAGGTGATGACGTCACTGTCACCGTGTTGGGTGTCAAAGGTAACCAGGTTCGTCTCGGTGTCAATGCGCCGAAAGAAATTTCGGTTCATAGAGAAGAAATTTACCAACGCATACAAGATGAAAAAAACGATGAATCTGGGGCTGTTTAGCCCCTTTGTTTTTACTGGCAGTATGGTATTATCCCCGCCCTCAGAAGCGGGCTGCCAGTTTCTTTCGTCTTTAAGTGTATTTAACAAGGCGTTCTGGCTAAGTTTTCTGAAGCGTTAATTATCACTTGGTCAATAGCGTGGTTCTGGGTTTTTTCAATGTAGAGAAAACCGGGAATTTCGGATTAGTGTTGATAAAAAGTAAACACTGCCCTGTTGGTTGGGTTAGTACAGTTTCTGGTGAGGTGGCCGAGTGGCCGAAGGCGCTCCCCTGCTAAGGGAGTATATCTTGATCGGTATCGAGGGTTCGAATCCCTCCCTCACCGCCATAAAACGATAAGCCCCCGAAAGGGGGTTTTTTGATCTATAAGTGAAAGAAAACAGGGTTTTGAACCCGGTTCGACAAATTCGCAGACGCATTTAGACGAGGAGAGCAGCGACGCTGCCCCGTAGAGGCAATAAGAGCCCAAAGGCGCTTATTGCCAACCCTCCCTCACCGTCTAAGCACAAACCCCACTACCTTTGATGATAGGTGATGGGGTTTTTTGCTGATTGGCGGTTAAAAATTTTACTTTGATAGTAACTGACAGATTCAGCCATGAATTTGCAGAAATGCAGTGACACGAGTCAAAGCGCTTTGCGGGCCAGGCCATGCTCCACAGGGGTAAGTACTTATTATCACTCCGTGCTTTGCTATGTAAGCACTTAGTTCCGTGACGCGATGTCATGGCTGCTGGAAAAGAACGCCGTCCGGGTTTTGGTTGTCAGTTTGTGTTAACAGCCCTTAGCGCTCTCAAGCATTTCCTCGGCATGGGAGCGCGTTTTGGCTGTGATCTTCTCGCCCCCTAGCATGCGGGCGATTTCCGCAATGCGGGCTTTCTTTTCTAAAGCGATAAGATTGCTTTGATTCGATTTTTCGCCCTTCTGTTTTTGAGCTAATAAATGATGATGAGCACAGCTGGCAACCTGCGGCAGGTGGGAGATGCAGATCACCTGGCCATTCTGGCCCAGTTCTCGCAGCAGTTTGCCGACGGTCTGCGCCGTGGCGCCGCCAATGCCGACGTCAACTTCGTCAAACACCAGTACCGGTATAGTGGAATTGTGGGCGGCCACCACCTGAATCGCCAGGCTGACCCGCGACAGCTCGCCACCCGATGCCACTTTACTGAGAGAGCCGTGGGCCTGACCGGGGTTGGTGCTGATGAGTAGCTCGACGCTTTCAAGACCTTTTTGACTGTATTTATTGGCGAGAGGTGTCAGCGCGATTTGCAGGCTGGCATCGGTCATTGCCAGTGCTTGTAGTTGTTGGTTAATTTTCTCCTCAAATTGCCTGGCGGCTTTTTTTCTGGCCAAAGAGAGTTTTTTGGCCTTGCTTTGGTAGCTGGCAGCCAGCGTTTTAACACGTTCGGTAAGGGCGTCGGCATCATTGTCTTCGGCTGAGAGACTGGCCAGTTCAGTGCTTAGTTGCTCGCAGAGCTCGGGCAGTTCGCTGGCTTTCACTTTGTGCTTGCGGGCCAGTTGATAGGCGGTCGAAAGTCTATCTTCAATTAGTTGTAGCCGAGCGGGATCTGGCTCTACCTGGCCGATATACCTCTGCAACTCCCCCAGCGCTTCTTCTACTTGAATATGAGCGCTATCGAGTAGCGAAAGGGCTTCTTTCAGGGCCGGGCTGTTTTGCTCCATGGCGCCGAGCAGCTGGCTGGCGCGGCTAAGGGCGGGCAAGACGCTCAGCTCTGATGCGGCTCCGCCATCAGCATCTCCTTCGCACAAGGCAAGTACCTGGTGACTGTCTATAAGGATGCTATCGGCATTGGCTAGCAGAGACTGCTCCTGCTCCATGGCTTCTACTTCGCCGGTTTGCAGGTCGAGTTCGTTGAGTTCCTGCGCCTGGAAGGTGAGCAAGTCTTTGCGTGCCAAAGTTTCATCGGCGCGCTGCTCAATTTCTTCCAGTCGGGCCTGAGCTTGATGCCAGCTTGTGTAGTCTTCGCCAACCTGTCTAAGTAGTTTTTGATGGCCGCCGAATTCATCGAGCAAGGTGCGTTGGTGTTCTTTGGAGAGCAGTGATTGATGTTCATGCTGATGGTGGACGTCGATTAGCAGGGAGCCCAACGTGCGCAGCTGAGTCATGGTGGCCGGTTGGCCGTTGATATAACCTCGGGAGCGACCATCGCGAGTCAGTATGCGGCGCAACAGGCAGTCACCGTCGCTGTCAAAGTCGTTATCTAGCAGCCAGTGCTTGGCAGGCGAGGTGTTGTCTACGGCGAAACTGGCACAAACCTCTGCTCGCTCTGCACCCTTGCGAATCCGGTCAGTGTCACCGCGATCGCCAAGGGCCAGGCCCAGCGCATCGAGTACCAGTGATTTGCCTGCGCCCGTTTCACCAGTGATGGTGGTCAGGCCGGAGCTGAACTCCACATCCATGGATTCAACCAGCGTAAATTGTTTGATCGTAAGAGCTGTCAGCAATGCAGTTGTCGCCAATGATTAGAATCAAGCGCAGTTATACCGAAGAGTTGGCGCTAATTGCAAT
>JBFHDT010000007.1:0-17052 GCA_041584575.1 Porticoccaceae bacterium | reverse complement strand
GCACACGCAAGTGGGTGGAGTCTACTGAATATGCCTCAGGGCGTTACCGGTGTCAGTAACGACATCTATGACCTACACATGACAGTTGTTTGGATTTGTGTGTGGATCTCAGTAGTCGTCTACGGTGTGATGTTTTACAGCATGTTTGCTCATCGTAAATCAAAGGGCTACAAAGCAGCAAATTTTCATGAAAGCACAACAGTGGAGCTATTGTGGACGATATTGCCCGTTTTAATATTGGTTTGGGTCGCCTTCCCCTCGACGAAATCTTTGATTGAGCTTTACGATACCAGCGAAGCCGATATTGATATTAAGGTAACCGGTTATCAGTGGAAGTGGCAGTATGAATATCTCGGCGAAGGCGTTGAGTTTATGAGTGAGCTGACGACTTCTGAGTCTTCTATATACAACGAGTCGCCAAAGACGGAGTACTACTTGACAGAGGTGAATGAGCCGCTGGTACTACCGATTGGTAAAAAAATACGTTTCTTACTAACAGCCAAGGATGTCATCCACGCTTGGTGGGTGCCCGACCTGGGTGTCAAGCGTGATGCGGTGCCTGGCTTTATTAATGAAACCTGGGCGAAGATTGACGAGCCAGGCATTTACCGCGGCTTCTGTGCGGAGCTTTGCGGTAAGGGCCATGCCTTTATGCCCGTTGTCGTTAATGCCGTTACTGAAGATGAATACCAGAAGTGGCTGGCTGATAAAAAGGTTGCAGCTGCGGCAGAGCGTGAGATGGCTAAGCAAACCTTTACGCTCGAACAGTTGATGGTCAAGGGTGAAGCAGCTTATAACCGCTCATGCGCGGCCTGTCATATGGCTAACGGTGAGGGTATTCCCGGTGCATTTCCTGGCCTTAAAGGGAGTGCTATTGCCCTCGGCCCCGTGGATAAGCATCTCGACTCCGTTGTCAACGGAGTCAGTGGTACAGCGATGCAAGCCTTCGGCGGACAGTTATCAGAAGTTGATCTAGCAGCGATTATCACCTACGAGCGTAATGCCTGGGGTAACGATGTCGGTGACATGGTTCAGCCTCTCGACGTTCTTAAATTCAAACAAGGCCAATAGGGGAGAATTAACATGGCACACGGTCCCGCAAAGGGTATTGGTCGTTGGTTGTTCGCCACGAACCACAAAGACATAGGTACTATGTACCTGTGGTTCAGCTTTGCAATGTTTATACTTGGCGGTTCGTTCGCGATGATTATTCGCGCCGAATTGTTTGCACCGGGTATGCAATTAGTTAAGCCTGAGTTTTTTAATCAGATGACCACCATGCACGGCTTGGTAATGGTCTTCGGGGCAATCATGCCCTCCTTCGTTGGTCTGGCCAACTGGATGATTCCCCTGCAAATTGGTGCGCCGGATATGGCTCTGCCGAGGATGAATAACCTCAGCTTCTGGATCCTGCCTTTCGGTTTCGCTCTGCTGGCTTCTACACTATTTATGGAAGGTGGTGCGCCGAACTTTGGTTGGACTTTCTATGCGCCACTGTCCACCACTTATGCGCCCGACACGGTTAACTTCTTTATTTTTGGTGTGCACATTATCGGTGCTTCATCGATCATGGGTGCGATTAACATTATTGCTACGGTGCTTAATTTACGTGCACCTGGCATGACTATGATGAAGTTGCCCCTGTTTGTCTGGACCTGGTTAATTACAGCATTCTTGTTGGTTGCTGTAATGCCTGTTTTAGCAGGTGTGGTCACTATGATGTTGATGGACATTAACTTCGGTACGAGCTTCTTTGATGCAGCGGGTGGTGGTGATCCAGTCTTGTTCCAGCATATTTTCTGGTTCTTTGGTCATCCCGAGGTATACATCATTATCTTGCCAGCCTTTGGTGTAGTGTCTGCGATTATCCCCGCATTTAGCCGCAAGCCATTATTTGGCTACTCTTCGATGGTTTATGCGACGTCCGCAATTGCCTTCTTGTCGTTCATCGTTTGGGCTCACCACATGTTTACAACTGGTATGCCGATAGCCGGTGAGTTGTACTTTATGTACGCGACGATGTTGATTGCGGTACCAACGGGAGTGAAAGTCTTTAACTGGATTGCCACGATGTTCCAAGGTTCTCTGAGCTTTGAAACACCGATGTTGTTTGCCATTGCCTTTGTCATCCTGTTCACCTTTGGTGGTTTTACTGGCTTGATGCTAGCGGTTGCGCCGGCGGATATTCAGTATCACGACAGTTACTTTGTCGTTGGTCACTTCCACTATGTAATGGTCGCCGGTGCTGTGTTTTCCATGACGGCTGCAGTTTACTACTGGCTGCCAAAGTGGAGTGGCAGAATGTATGACGAGACCATGGGTAAAGTGCAGTTCTGGGTTGCCTTTATCGGTTTCAACATTGCCTTTATCCCTCAACACTTCCTGGGTCTGGCCGGTATGCCGCGTCGTTATGCGGATTACGCGCTGCAATTTACCGACTGGAATATGGTGTCGAGCATAGGTGCTTTTATGTATGGAGCGGCACAATTGATGTTCCTCTACAATGTTATTCGCACTATTGTTGCGGGTGAACCTACGAATGTAGAGAAAACCTGGGAAGGTGCAGAGGGCCTTGAGTGGACAGTGGCTACACCAGCGCCTTTCCATACTTTTTCAACGCCTCCTGAAGTTAAGTAGGCACGGCGAGAGTACCTGACATGTCGATCAACGCGACACAGAAAATCACCCTGAAGTTAGTGGTGGCGGCGGTTGGCATGTTTGTTTTTGCAGTTTTTTTGATGCCGCCTTTGTACGACGTGTTTTGTGAAATCACCGGTATCGGTGGCAAAACTGCGGGTCAGTACGAGGGCGAAGCGGCAGCAATCGATGCGGAACGGGTAGTTAAGGTTCAGTTTGTCGCAACCAATAATGGTGCAATGCCCTGGGAGTTTGCTCCGGTGGAGTACCAGGTTCGCGTTCATCCAGGCGAGAAAACAGCCGTTGAGTTTTATGCGCGTAACCCGACTGCTAGAGCTATGACTGCACAGGCAATTCCCAATGTTACGCCCAATAATGCGGCAGAGTTTTTTCATAAAACCGAGTGTTTTTGTTTTAACAAACAATCGCTGGGAGCCGGTGAAGAGACAAATATGGGGCTGGTATTTATTGTGGATCCAGAATTGCCGGCCACAGTAACAACCATTACCTTATCTTATACTTTGTTTGATGTGAGTGAAGAAGCAGAGCCCGCTGTGGCGGTGGCGAACTAATCACCTGTTAGTTACCGCGTTTACTGGCGCGGTGAATTGGAGAAATAAAAATGGCAACAGATAGTAATTACTACGTACCCGAAGAGAGCCGATTACCGGTTCTTACGGCGATGAGCCTGGGCCTGATGGCATTGGGTTCTGGTCTTTGGCTTAACGACGGCGGCAGCGGTGTTCTTTTAGTAGGTACTGCCGTACTCGTCTCAGTGATGTACATCTGGTTCAGAACTGTGATTCGAGAAAACATCGCTGGCATGAACAGTGACCAGTTAAAGCGCTCCTACGTTTGGGGTATGAGCTGGTTTATTTTTTCTGAAGTAATGTTTTTCGCCGTGTTCTTCGGCGCACTCTTTTACATTCGCACCTTGGCCTTACCCTGGTTGGGTGGTGAAGGTGACAAAAGTGACATGATTCATCTGGTGTGGCCAGAATTTACTGCCCAGTGGCCGCTGATGGAGACGCCTGCTCAGGCTGCGGGTAGTGATGAGTTTGTAGGTCCTGGACAAAACTTAAGCTTTCCGGGTTGGGATAAATTAATGGGTTGGCTGCCCCTCTGGAATACGATTGTTCTGCTCACCTCAAGTGTTACCTGTCATTTTGCCCATCATGCGATGAAGCATGACGACCGCAAAAAGTTTAATATATGGTTGGGCGTCACCGTGCTTCTCGGTTTTATCTTCCTCGTTCTTCAGTATGAGGAATATCATCATGCCTACACAGAAATGGGTTTGACGCTGGAGTCGGGCATTTACGGCAGCACATTTTTTATGTTGACCGGCTTTCACGGCTTCCACGTGACCATGGGCACATTCATGCTGTTAATTCAGTTGATTCGTGGCCTTAAAGGGCACTTTAGCTCAGATGATCAATTTGGCTTTGAAGCCTCTTCCTGGTATTGGCACTTTGTTGATGTGGTTTGGGTAGGACTGTTTTTGTTTGTCTATGTACTGGCTTAAAACGTATTTTTAAGTTCCACATAAAAATGGCCAGGTAAATACCTGGCCATTTTCGTCACTGCATTTTGTTCTATGTTGCGGATTTAGGGTTTTGGTGGTGGCCCCGCCGGTTCGGCATGCTGCGCGTGTATTTTTTTGTCCCAGGGCGCAGTGCTAAAAAGTTGGCCGGTATAATAGCCGTAGACGATAAGCCCCATCATTAAGCTAGCGAGGGTAATGCGTATACCTAGTGAATACAGCGTACGCCGTTTCGAGTTACCAAAATCTTTTACTAGAAACATCAGTCCACTACTTAAGCTGATGACGATACCGATAAACAATAGCACAATGACGACTTTCAGCCACATGACAAACCTCCTCATAGATGAAGTTATTTATTTAAGCATATATGGTCAGCCCTGAGCAGAATACTCCCGCCGAAAAATTTGAATGGCAATGGAACTGGAAGGTGTTGGCCTTTACCTTATTCTTCTTGCCCATCACGCTAACAGCGGGGTTTTGGCAGCTGCATCGTGCAGAGGAAAAGCGGGAGATACTCGCTGCTCAGTCTGCTTTACAGGCTAATTCGCCAGTTGCGTTTGCAGGGGTCGAGAGTGGGAAGGACTCGATAGAGATTAGCAGCGGGTTAGAACATGAGAAAATTACTTTCGCCCAGCGCTACCTCCGGGTGACGGCGATGGGTGAGGTTCACCCACAGCAGGTTTTTTTGATCGATAATCGGGTCCGCAAGGGGCGCCCGGGTTATGAGGTGTTAATACCCCTCAAAGTGGAAATGAAGGACGGGGACTCGTTTTGGTTAATGGTCAATCGTGGTTGGCTTGCTGGTGGTCTCGACCGTAGTCAATTACCAACAATACCGCCTTTGGAAGAGGGTTCGACATTTACCGGTTACCTGTATCAACCCTTTGGCACACATCTGGTACTGGCCGATGACGTCTGGACTGCGGGGGTGTCGCCTCTGGTGATACAGCATTTCGATCACGGAAAGCTGGAGCGTTATCTCGGTGATAAGGTCTACCCCTACTCCCTGCGATTGGAAAAGAGTCCCAGCAGCGCGTTGAAAGCTGATTGGATCATCGTTAATGTCCAGCCCGAAAAACACACGGCTTACGCTGTGCAATGGTTTGCCATGGCTTTAGCCCTGGTGATTTTAACGTTGTTTGCAAACTCAAATATTAGTACCCGTTTTGCGCGCAATTCAGCGGCAAAACTTGATGAATAGCCTTTGAATGAGAGTGGCCTAATGAATGAAGAAGCGCCTAAAACCAGTAAGCTACCGCTGTGGCTGATTATCTTCACGACCCTTGCTGTGATGGTGAGTGGCTTTTTGTTATTCCCCAATAATGATGGTCAGCGAGATCGGCTGCTGTCGATTTTAGGCACCAACAACCGCGGTACTTTACTCAACCCCGTCGTGATGATGGCCGATATGACGCTTACCGATCAACAGGGTGAAGCCTGGTTGTGGCAGGAGCAGGCTCCGAAGTGGCGTCTGTTATTACCTTTTGTGGGGGATTGTGAAGACGCCTGCCGTGATTTTTTGTATACCTCGCGACAAGTACATATTCGCCTCGATAAAAAAACCCAGCGTGTAAAGCGCGTGTTCTTAAACCTTGGCGCTCCTCTGGACGACGAAATGAACGCCTTTCTTAAAAAAGAGCACCCCTATTTGACCGTTGTGCGCGGTGACTTGGCAGAATTTTCGGCATTGATTGGCTCGACAAATGCCCAGTGGAGAAGTGATAACCCGCGTCTGTTTCTTGTCGATCAACAAGGGGTGGGGATGATGTTTTACACCCCCGAGCACGATGGTAGTGATTTGCTGGGTGATTTAAAGCACCTTATTAAGTATTCCCCGGAGCTATAAGCCATGGCCCTTCCCCAACCTTCTCAACCCAGGCCGGGTTACCGCCTGGCGCTACTTGCCACCTGCCTTGCTGCCGTGGTGGTGATGCTTGGTGCTTTTACGCGTTTATCGGATGCCGGCCTCGGTTGCCCTGACTGGCCCGGTTGCTATGGCCATTTAACCTGGCCGACAAACCTTGAAGATGTTGCCCGCGCTGATGCTCTCTACCCTCATATGCCGGTAGACACGGATAAAACGTGGCCAGAAATGGTGCATCGCTATTTCGCCAGTAGTCTGGGTTTATTTATTATTGCCCTGAGCGTGATTGCCTGGCGGCATAGAGAGACACGTAACTACCCTTTCCGCCTGCCCCTGTTTCTGCTGTTTTTAGTTGTTTGGCAGGGCCTGTTTGGCATGTGGACGGTAACTCTAAAACTGTGGCCCCAGGTCGTGACGATACACTTGCTCGGAGGTATCAGCACCTTTTCACTGCTCTGGCTTTTTACGCTGCGTTTAAAAAATCAGCGCTGGCAAACCGACAGTGTTAATTGGCGACAGCTACAAGCGCTGCGCCCGGCATTAATTGTTGGCCTGGTGGTTGTTTTTTTACAAATTGCATTGGGTGGCTGGATTAGCTCTAACTATGCGGCTGTCGCCTGTGTCGATTTCCCCACCTGCCATGGTGAGTGGTGGCCAACAATGGATCTGGCTCAGGGTTTTAATGTGACTCAGGGCATTGGCCCCAACTATCTCGGTGGCCTACTGGAGAGTGACGCGCGAGTAGCGATTCATATGATGCATCGCCTTGGTGCCGTTATTACCAGCATTTACTTGCTAGTTTTTAGTGTTTTTCTTTTTAGGGTTGCCCACAGCGGTGTGCGTCGCATGGCCGTGTCGATACTCGTAGTGTTAGCAGTACAGGTGGGTTTGGGTATTACCAATGTTCTTTTAGTAATCCCTCTGCCGGTTGCGGTGTTGCATAATGCAGGCGGTGCCCTGTTATTAGCGAGCCTTGTTACACTGGGTACAAAAATGTGGATGGCCGAGAAGCCCGTTGAGCAGGATTGAAATGAGTACAATAGAGCTGGAAAACGAAGTCGCAAGCTGGCGTGATTATCTCGAGCTTTGTAAGCCCAACGTGGTGCTGGTGATGATAGTTACCTCTGCTATCGGGATGTTTATGGCCGTACCCGGTATGGTGCCGTTAGATGTACTGGTGTTGGGTAATCTCGGTATTGCTCTCTGTGCAGCGTCGGCCGCGACCATCAATCACCTGGTTGACCGTCGTATTGATTTGAAAATGGCACGTACTTTGAATCGACCCATCGCCAAAGGACGGGTAGGCTCGAATCAAGCGCTGGTCTTTTCCTTCGTGCTCGGTGTAGCCGGCATGGCAATTTTACTGGTTTACATCAATGCCCTCACTGCGTGGCTGACCCTGGCTTCTCTGCTAGGTTATGCTGTGGTTTACACTCTCTATTTAAAGCGTGCAACCCCGCAAAATATTGTGATTGGCGGGCTCGCAGGCGCCGCTCCGCCTCTGCTGGGCTGGACCGCGGTCACCAACGATGTGGGTGGCTATGGGCTGTTGTTAGTGTTGATTGTGTTTATCTGGACACCACCCCACTTCTGGGCGCTAGCACTGCATCGCAAGGACGAATACGCCAAAGCCGATGTGCCCATGCTACCGGTCACCCACGGTGAGCATTACACTAAAGTACATATTCTGCTTTATACCCTATTGCTGATTATCGTCACTGTTATGCCTTATTTAACGGGTATGAGTGGGTGGCTTTACCTGCTAGGTGCGCTCGTACTGGGCGGGGGTTTCCTCTACTGGGCGATTGTTTTATTGGTTAGTGACAAGCCCGGCCTGGGTATGGCCACCTTTAAATACTCCATTGTGTATTTATTAGCATTGTTCGTCATTATGTTGGTTGACCATTACTGGATTACCCCTCCCCTGCTGGGTCAGACAAGTTAAGTGCAGGACTTTCGTCGATTACTAGGTGGTAAAAAAAGTGGCTGAAGATCCAAAGGTAAAGCGTAATATACGGCTGATCGTAGCTGCTGTAGCGATTTTTGCTGTGTTTGCGATTGTTGCTGTGGGAAAGAAATTATCCAGTCCGCGGGTTTTGAATAGCTACGAATTACGTGATTACGGCGCGATAATGCTTGACGAGCCAACAGAGCTCGTTGATTTTACACTCACAGATCAGCATGGCAGTACTTTTGGGTCTGAGCAGCTACTCGGTCACTGGACGCTGGTTTTTTTCGGCTTCAGTCATTGCGCCGATATTTGTCCGACCACTATGGCTGTGCTGGGTCAAACTTACCAGGCTTTAAAGCCTGAGGAGAAAGCCGACCTCAACGTCGTTATGGTGACGGTTGACCCCCAACGTGATAGCCCTGAGCAATTGCGAAAATATTTGGCTGGCTTTGACCCGAGTTTTATAGGCCTCAGTGGTGAGCATGGCGCGTTGATGGGCTTTGCCCGGCAGCTACATTCCGCCTATGAACCTGAATTTGAAGGCGAGGATAATTACCAGGTGACCCATAGTGGTAACTTGATATTGATTAATCCCAAGGGTGAATTACATGGCTATTTTCGCCCACCTTTTGCCCACGGTGGTTTGCGTGTGGCTTGGCGCTCTATTCGTGCGACCTTTTAGGGCGACTACCTATAACAATTACGCCGAGCTAGCTTTTTAAATTAAATCACTCTCGGTGTAGATTGCGAGTTTTACAGCAGTAATAGACAAATAGCCCAGCAGCGGGAATAATTCTCTCAGTAACTATAATCACAATAAACTAAGGCCGGTATTTTCATCGTTCTCTCGACAAGCATCGGCACTGCTGGAAGGGAATAATTTTATGAAATTTGGTGTACAAACATTGTTTGGTGGGCCGGTAGCTTCACAGCCGGAATATATTATTGGCACTGCGAAAGCACTGGAAGAACGGGGCTTTAGTCATATTTGGGCTGCAGAACACGTGGTCAACTTTCCCAACTATCAGTCGGCTTACCCCTATAGTGACGATGGCGTACCGCCCTTTGGTGCCGACACGGGCATTATCGAACCCTTTACTGTGTTGACCTTTCTTGCGGCCCACACGTCGACTATTAAGCTGGGCACTGGTATCACCATTTTGCCCCAGCGCAACCCGGTGTATTTGGCCAAGCAGGCGGCCGATGTTGATGTGCTATCGGGCGGGCGCATGGTTGTTGGCATTGGCACGGGTTGGTCGTCGGAGGAGTTCGGTGCCTTGAATGTCCCCTTCGAACATCGGGGTAGCCGTACCCGAGACTATCTACAAGTGGTGCGCAGCTTGTGGTGTGACGAAGTCTCAAGCTTTGAAGGCGATTATTATTCACTACCCGAGTGCGTGCAGGGGCCTAAGCCGATACAAAACCCCCACCCGCCGATGTTCTTTGGCGGCGAGAGCAACCCTGCCCTGCGCCGTGTTGCCGAGTTTGGTCAGGGCTGGATGGGCTATCGTTTGACGCCGGAATCCCTACCTGAGCGGCTCGATAAGTTATCGAAGATGCTGGGCACTTACGATCGTTCACTGAGCGATATCGAAATTGCCATTTCACCCTATGATACGGCGTGTGATCTGGATACGGTTAAGCGTTTTGCCGACCTCGGCGTTGAGCAAATTATTTTGGTGGGCTTTGCCGATAGCCTTGAGCAGATGGTGAAAACCCTGGATAACTACGCTGAAACCTTGGTTGTGCCTGCATCGACTATTTAGCGAGACACGGCCTTCGCCCATTTCTAGCTTTACCATTTCTAACGACAAGGTAACAATATGACCGCTTATGTAATCGTCGATGTCAAAGTCACCGACCCGGAGGCCTATGAAGCCTATAAAAAACTGGCCCCTGCCGCTATCGAAGCCTTTGGTGGTGAGTACCTTGCCCGGGGAGGCGAGGTCGATGTTTTTGAGGGTAACCGCACACCTAATCGCACGGTGATACTAAAGTTTGATTCAATGGCACAAGCGCGAGCCTGGGTGGATTCTGAGCAATACCGCGAGGCTAGAATGGCACGGCATAAATCGGCAGTGTCTCAAATGATGGTGGTTGAGGGGGTATAAGTAGTAGGTTACGCACGCTGAGAAAATACAATGATTAAAGCCTTCGATCCTGTCGCCACCCCTATTGAAAGTCGGTACAGTGATTGATTTTTATACACTGCTTATCGAAGTGAGTGATCACTTCGATAAGCAGTGTATTCGATTCACTTTGGTGACAACAAAATTAATTACCCCACGCTAGCTATCTGGCAATCGGGCAAATTTTCTTTGCGAGGGCCTTCTGCACAACCTGACTGTAGAGATTTATGTTTCGTCTGGTGCGATATTGAGACGTTGCAGGAATTGCTCGACCAGCTTAAGGCTGATATTGAAGAGGGGCTGGTGCTTATTACACTATGGTAAGTTGTGTCAGCATGACCGCCCTCTCGGCTCTCCTATCAGTGGTCATTTACCGATTTTGAATATGGCAGGCTATCTGGGCTCTATTGTTTAACTAAGGTGCAGGGCTGTGAGCTGCAATCCTTAGAGCACCATAATGGCATCCATTTCAACAAGAGCATCGCGGGGTAGAGATTTTACGCCAATGGCGGCGCGGGCCGGATAGGGTTCGGCAAAGACCTGGCCCATGATCTCATTGACACGGGGAAAGTGAACCAAATCAGTGAGAAATATATTCAATTTAACGATGTTAGCCAGTGAGCCGCCAGCGGCTTCGCAGACTGCGCTGAGATTGGTAAAAACTTGCTGAATTTGCTCGCCGATATCGTCGGATATCATTGCCATCGTTGCTGGCACCAGCGGAATTTGCCCGGACAGGTAAACCGTATTATCAACTTTAATGGCTTGTGAGTAGGTGCCAATCGCCTGAGGGGCATTGTCGGTATGGATCACAGCTTTATTGGGCATAGCGCTCTTCTCGAGATTACCTTTACGTTTCGCTGAAATTAATTTTTTAGGCGATATACAGCCTGTACGGATTTTAAGCCGCGAATCCTGCGCATAATATTGGCCAGATGGATGCGATCTTTGACGCCAATAACTAAATTAATGATGCTGGAATGAGTGTCTTGTTCCTTGATATTAATATGGTCAATGGTGGCATCCTGTTCAGTAATACGGGCTGCGAGGGTGGCAACTATACCTCGATCTGAACAGATCTCCAGCTTGAGCTCAACGGGGAACTCACCGTTGACTGAGGGTGACCAGCTTAAAGGCATACATTTTTCGGCATTAGATTTAACCTCGTTGAGGTTTTTACAGGTGTCTCGGTGTATCACCAAGCCGCGTCCTGGGCTGATATGGCCGAGAATTAGATCGCCGGGTATGGGGTGGCAGCAGCGCGCGTAGCTGGTGATCAAGCCATCGGCGTTGTCGACCAAAATGGGTGAATGGAGATTGGCAGGGGATGCTTCGCGTTTGTTCTCGGGCACCAGTACGTTGGCGACGGCATAGGCAACCCGGTTTCCAAGGCCAATTTGCTGCAATACGGATTCAAAAGTATCGGCGCCTGTTTCTTTGAGTAGGTGTTTGATTTGAGATTTTTTGATGTCTTTATATTTACTACCGAAGCTATTGAGTGCCCGGTCGAGCAGACGCTTGCCGAGATCGACAGATTCGTCGTGCTGTTGGGTTTTCAAAAAATGGCGGATGGCGCTACGCGCTTTTGCCGAAAGCACAAAATTTAGCCATGAGGGGTTAGGTTGGGCACCCGGGGCGGTAATTATGCGAATTCGTTGGCCGCTCTGTAGTACTTCTGATAGCGGGCTGAGCTGGCCGTTAATTTCACAGGCAACACAGGTGTTACCTATCTGCGTGTGTACGGCGTAGGCAAAATCGACAGCGGTCGCACCCGTCGGCAGTTCAATAATTTCACCTTTGGGAGAAAAAACATAAACCTCGTCGGGGAAGAGATCGGTTTTTACATGTTCGATAAATTCAAGGGAATTGCCGGCCTGCTGCTGTATCTCTAGCAGCCCTTTGAGCCAACGATTGGCGCGGCGCTCATTGCCTTGAGCGCTTTCCAGTCCTGATTTGTAAAGCCAGTGGGAGGCGATGCCGTAGTTGCCGAGGTCGTCCATTTCTGTGGTGCGGATTTGTACTTCAATAGGCACCCCGTCAAGACCAACTAAGACCGTGTGCAGGGACTGGTAGCCGTTGGATTTAGGAATGGCGATATAGTCTTTAAATTCTCCAGGTATCGGCTTGTAGTAGTTATGTAGTAAGCCCAGTGTTCGATAGCAATTGTCGACACTATTAACCACGACGCGAAATGCGAATACATCGGTAATAGTTTTAAAGGACCGCTGCTTGGTTTTCATTTTCTGGTAAATGCTCCAGAGATGTTTTTCCCGCCCGCTTACAATGGCCTCAATGGAGTAGTCGCTGAGCTGCTGCTCAATGATTTTTTTAATTTCTGTTACTAGCTCATTGCGATGCCCTCGGGTTTTATTTAGAGCTTGGGTAATGCGAGCATGGCGCAGAGGATAAAGAGCGGCAAAGCCAAGATCTTCAAATTCAATACGAATATCGTTCATGCCCAGGCGCTGGGCAAGGGGAGCGTAAATTTCGAGGGTTTCACGGGCAATGCGTCGCCGCTTTTCGGGTTTGAGTACGCCGAGGGTACGCATATTGTGCAGGCGGTCTGCCAGTTTTACGAGAATGACACGAATGTCCCGGGCCATGGCCAGGGCCATCTTCTGAAAATTTTCGGCCTGCTGTTCGGCCTTGGAGGCAAATTCGATTTCGCTGAGCTTACTGACACCATCGACTAATTCTGAAACGGTTTTGCCAAAGCGCCAGCTGAGTTGAGTTTTGGAAACGCCGGTATCTTCGATAACATCATGCAGCATGGCGGCCATCAGGCTTTCGTGATCCATGTGCATTTCTGCAAGGATGATGGCGACGGCGATGGGATGGACTATGTAGGGGTCGCCACTTTGTCGAAATTGTCCCTCGTGACTGCGCTCGGCAAATTTGTGAGCGCGCAGAACCTTTTTGACTTCAGCGGGTTCGAGGTAGGAGGAAAGCTTGTCGTTGAGAAGATCGAGCGCTTGCAAGTCTTTCCTCCGGGTAGTGACTTACTCTTCGATGGAAGGTGGAGCGGTGTTTTCGTCAGTGTCGAGGTTGGCAGTCAGCATATCGAGCGAGAGAATCTCGTGGCTCTCTTCTTTTTCCTCGAGGATGCTGGCGTCAATCAGGCCGTCTTCAATTTCACGCAGAGCGACGATAGTCGGTTTGTCATTTTCCAGTGGAACCATGGCTTCTTTGCCGCCAATGGCTAGTTGACGAGCGCGCTTAGAGCCAATGAGAACCAGCTCGAAACGGTTTTTAACATGATCCAGACAATCTTCAACGGTGATTCTAGCCATTAAAACTATACCTTCTTTGTAACGCGATTAAATTTCTGCTCGACCAGCAATTGTAATGAAAAAGGCAAGTTTATAACAGCAGTTCTTTTATCAGAGCGCGATGTTGGCGCTGTTGTTTTTTGAGCAGTAATTTGCCACTGCTGATGATGAGAGACAGCTCTTCGAGGGCGGTGGCAAACACATCGTTGATAATTAGGTAGTCTGCAGCGGCGAAGTGAGACATTTCGGCCTGTGCTTCGGCAATGCGTTGGGCAATCACCTCGGGACCGTCCTGACCACGTTGTGTGAGCCGCTCGAGTAAAGTGTCTTTACTGGGGGGAAGGACAAAAATACTGACGGTGTCGGGTAGTTGCCGATGGATTTGCGCCGCGCCTTGCCAATCTATTTCGAGAATAACATCACAGCCACCGGCCAGAGTGTCATCAACCCATTGTGCCGAGGTGCCATAGTGATTATCAAACACTTCGGCGTATTCAAGAAAGGCCTGTTGGTCGAGCATCGCCTGAAATTGCTCTTTGCTAACGAAGTGATAGTTCACCCCGTCAGTTTCGCCCGGGCGCCTGGGCCGAGTGGTATGGGAGATGGAAACCTGCAGGTTAGGCGTTTTTTCGAGCAAAGCGGCGACGAGACTGGTTTTGCCTGCCCCGGAAGGTGCTGAGATAGTGTAGAGGGTACCGCGCTGAGTCATATGAGGGAGTCTCTCCTGCTATTCGAGGTTTTGTACTTGTTCGCGAATTTGCTCGATCAGTACTTTTAATTCAACGGCCGAGTGGGTTGTGGTCGCCGCCTGGGATTTGGACGACAGGGTGTTAGCCTCGCGGTTCAGTTCCTGCAGTAGAAAATCGAGTCGTCTGCCGACTGGTGAGGTACTGCTGAGGGCGCGATTAAACTCTTCGATATGTGTTTCAAGCCTATCGATCTCCTCGTCGGCGTCACCTTTGTTGGCCAGGTAGAGCAGCTCCTGCTCCAGTCTTTCTTCATCGAGCTGGGTGGTAAGCTGTTCTAGTTTATTGCGTAATTTTTGCTGTTGCTGCGCCATGAGCTGGGGTAGCACCTTGCGTACATTGGCGACCTCGCGGCTGATTTTTTCCAGTCGCTCTTGAATAAAAGTCGCGAGGCGTTCGCCCTCGCGACTGCGAGCATCGACCAGCTTCTGCAGAGCTTCACTGTAAACGTCGGCTGTTGCCGCTTGAAGAATTTGCGTGTCGATTTTATTTTCCTGCATTACGCCGGGCACCTGTAGAACGTCAATCGGTGATAAAGGTGCGGGCGAATCTGGCATTAATTGTTGAATTTCTTCACAGGCAGCGAGATATTGGCGCGCAATATCGAGGTTAACGCCTGTAGCGCTGCCCTGAGCGATATCAATGCGCAGACTACAGTCGACTTTGCCACGCTGTAAAAACTGGCGCAGTTTTTCACGATAATTAATTTCGAGGTGGCGCAGAGTGTCTGGCAGTCGAAAGGAGGACTCAAGGAAGCGTTGATTCACTGAGCGCAGCTCCCAGGTCACTGTGCCCCAGGGGTATTTGGCACTAGCGCTGGCAAAGGCGGTCATACTTCTTGGCATTTTTACTCGAGCTCGATGTCGCGGTCAGGGCCCATGTTAGCAAACACCGGTGGCAACTCAAGAGACTAATTTCGCTACAATGGAGGCTCTTGAGCAGGGCTAGTATTTATTGCTCGTTTTAAACGTCAGTATTAACTTTTCATCTCTATTAAGGATCTTTTTATGTCGCGCCCCAGTGGACGTCGTCCGGAACAGCTTCGCAGCGTTAAAATCACCCGCAATTTCACCCGTCATGCCGAGGGTTCGGTGTTGGTGGCATTTGGCGATACTAAAGTCATTTGTACTGCTAGCGTCACCCCTGGGGTGCCACGCTTCCTGCGGGGCAAGGGGCAGGGTTGGGTCACAGCGGAATACGGTATGTTGCCGCGTTCGACCAATTCACGCATGGACAGAGAAGCGGCGCGGGGTAAGCAGAGCGGTCGCACTCAGGAAATTCAGCGCCTGATTGGTCGCTCATTGCGTGCGGCAGTGGATATGAGTGTTCTCGGTGAAAACACCATCAATATTGATTGCGATGTTATTCAGGCTGACGGTGGCACACGCACGGCGTCGATAACCGGTGCCTATGTGGCGCTGGCCGATGCCGTTGAGTATTTACTGAGTAAAAAACGTATTACAAAAAGCCCTTTGCAGAGTTTTGTCGCTTCAGTTTCTGTGGGTATTTACAAAGGAACGCCAGTACTGGACCTTGATTACGTGGAAGATTCTCAGGCAGAAACCGACATGAATGTGGTGATGAATAGCGACGGTGGCTTTATTGAGGTGCAGGGCACGGCGGAAGCGGCGCCGTTTAATCAGGATGAACTCAACGCTATGTTAGAGCTAGCTAAGCGTGGTATAGCCGATTTAGTTAAGGTTCAACGTATGGCCCTGGCGCAGAAGTAACGCCTGTTGAAACTAACTGTCTACAGCTCGTGCAAATCGTAGTCGACAATCACTGGAGTGTGGCTAGAGAATACTTTGGCTTTATAAAGAACGGCGTATTCGACTTGGTTGACAAGGGCTTTTGAAATAATTTGGGTGTCGGTGCGCCATGCGTCGCCGCTGCCCATTTCACCTGACGGCCACCAGCTGAACTCATCGTTATCGGTGTTGGAAATACGAAAAGCGTCAGCGTAACCAATGTCGTTGTAGAGCTGGTCGAGCCACTGGCTTTCTTCGGCCAAAAAGCCCGATTCGTCGCGGTGGCTTTCTGGGTTTTGTACATCAATATCGCGGTGGGCTATTTGCCAGTTGCCACAGAAAATATAATTTCTGCGTTTACGGGTGATTTTCAGCATCTGGTTTTGCAGGCCATTAAAGAACCGGGTTTTCATTTCGCGGGTCGAGGCATCTTCACCACCGTGAGGGGCAAGTAGGCAGGCGACACTGGTGTGGTCGAAATCGGCTTGCAAGTAGCGCCCGTCCATATCCTCTCCGGAAGTGAGGCCAAAGCCAAACATAATTGCCTTCGGGGCCTGGCGGGTGTAGATAGCAACACCGTTAGTTTGTGGGCTGGGGGAGTCAAAGAAATAGCTGAAATAGCCGTCGAGCTGAAATGCGGGGCTATCTTCAAGCTCTGGAGCCTGAGCGCGCAAGTCCTGTAGGCAGATGATTTCAGCATCTTGCTCCTTCAGCCAGTCGAACAGGCCTCTCTCGCAAGCTTGATGGATGCCGTCAACGCAAGCACTGATTAAACGCATATTCCCGCCTTCTATTTTGAATCATCTATGATACCTTAAGCGGCTAAACAGGGGGAAAAGTTAAGTATAATTTCTTCCCGTCTTGTGATCTCCGCCGGAGTTCTCAATTAATCACATTCAACTGAATTAGCTAAATGAAAAGTTATCAACGAGAGTTTATTGACCTGGCGCTTGAGCACCGGGTGCTGCAATTTGGCGAGTACACATTAAAGTCAGGGCGAGTGAGCCCCTATTTCTTTAATGCGGGCAACTTTAATACGGGGCGAGCGCTGGCGATAATGGGGCGCTGTTATGCTCAGGCAATTGCTGATAGCGATCTTGAGTTTGATGTCATTTTTGGTCCAGCTTATAAAGGGATTCCCCTGGTTGCGGCGACGGCTGTT
>JBFHDT010000006.1:0-17091 GCA_041584575.1 Porticoccaceae bacterium | reverse complement strand
AGTGTTAGTCTGATGTAAAAGTTTTTTGTTGCGGGGTGGAGCAGTCTGGTAGCTCGTCGGGCTCATAACCCGAAGGTCGTAGGTTCGAATCCTGCCCCCGCTACCAAATTCTACGCCTTCGCGGCGTAGCGCGCGAAGCCCCTGTTTACAGGGGCTTTTTGTTATTGGAGTTGTCAAAAGGCAACGTCGGGCATTTGGCCCGCAAATGAAGGTAAGGTAAATGGCCCTGGGGCAAGACGCTTTACAAACGCTGATTGAGCCTGTCGTGCAGGCTCTGGATTGTGAGCTCTGGGGTATTGAATACTTTCGAGCAGGTCAACGTAGCGTCTTACGGGTTTATGTCGATAAGACTGACGGTATTGATATTGACGATTGTCAGCGTATAAGTCGCCAGCTTGGTAGCGTATTTGATGTTGAAGACCCGATAAGTGGTGAATATACCCTTGAAGTATCTTCCCCCGGTCTCGACCGGCCTCTATATACGTTTGCCCAGTATCAAAAGCTGGCCGGTGAACATATCGATCTGCAATTGCGCTTTCCTTTTGAAGGGCAGCGTAAATTTAAAGGCTTATTAAAAGGTGTGGAAGCTGAAGATGTTGTTCTTGTGGTGGGCGAGCAAGAATATTTGTTTCCGTTTGAAAGTATCGAGAAAGCAAAGGTTGTACCCCAATTCTAAACCAGGGGTAGGAGAGGCTTGCAGATGAACAAAGAAATATTTCTAGTTGCTGAAGCGGTATCAAATGAAAAGGGCGTATCGAAAGAAGTTATCTTCGAAGCGATGGAGGAAGCCCTGGCGATGGCAACCAAAAAGCGTTATGACGAAGAGTCAAATATTCGTGTGGTTATCGATCGTGAAAGTGGCGATTATGAGACTTTTCGCTGGTGGGATGTGGTCGATGATGAAACGCTGGCAGAACTTGGTACCCAGTTCACTCTGGAAGAGGCTCACGAGCAAGATGCCAGTCTTGTCGCGGGTGATACCTTTGAAGAACAGGTTGAAAATGTAAAGTTTGGTCGTATTGCGGCTCAGGCTGCGAAGCAAGTGATCGTGCAGAAAGTGCGTGATGCTGAGCGCGAGTTAGTCGCTGCGCGCTATGAAGGGCGCGTTGGTGAGCTAGTTAGCGGTACTGTGAAGAAAGTGACTCGCGAACACATTATTGTGGACCTAGGCAACAATGCTGAGGGATTATTGTCTCGCGAAGAGTTGGTGGGTCGCGAGGTTTTCCGCATTAATGACCGCGTGCGTGCCATTTTGTTTGCCATTCGTTCTGAGGGCCGTGGTCCCCAGTTGCTGCTCAGTCGCTCGTGCACTGAAATGCTGGTTAAACTCTTTCAGATTGAAGTGCCAGAGATCTCCGAACAGGTCATCGAAATTCGTGCTGCTTCTCGCGACACCAATGGCGCTCGAGCAAAAATAGCCGTTAAGACAAATGATGGTCGCATGGACCCTATTGGGGCCTGTGTGGGCATGCGCGGTGCTCGTGTGCAGGCGGTATCAAATGAGCTAGGTGGTGAGCGGGTCGATATCGTGCTCTGGGACGATAATCCCGCTCAGTTAGTTATCAATGCTATGGCGCCAGCTGAAGTTGAGTCCATTATTGTCTACGAAGAAACTAACACCATGGACGTTGCTGTTGGTGAAGAGAACCTTGCCCAGGCCATTGGTCGCGGCGGTCAAAATGTACGTCTGGCTTCAGAGCTGACGGGTTGGGACATCAATGTCATGACCACAGCAGAAATCGAAGCCAAGCAGCATGATGAGGCGGGTGATTTTATTGAAAACTTTATGGCCAAGCTGGATGTTGAAGAAGACGTCGCAGCCATTTTAGTTGAAGAAGGCTTCACTTCGGTTGAAGAGGTGGCCTATGTGCCGCTGGAAGAGTTGCTGGCAATTGACGGCTTTGATGACGAAATTGCCGAAGAATTGCGGGCTCGAGCTAAGGATGCGCTTTTAACAAATGCCCTGGTTCACGAAGAAGAGTTGGCCACTGCAGCACCGGCAGAAGATTTGCTGACCATGGAGGGTATGGATAAAACCTTGGCCTGTACGTTAGCTGCAAATGGCATTATTAATATGGAAGATCTGGCCGAACAGGCGGTTGATGAGCTGCTAGATTTGGGCGTTGATGCCGAGCGCGCTGCCGCGTTAATTATGACGGCCCGAGCGCCGTGGTTTGAGGAAGACGCGGGTTGATTCAAAGACCAGCAATGGCTCAAGACAAAACACTGAGGAAAGGCAATGGCTGAAGTTACTGTAAGTGAACTCGCCGGTGTAGTAGGCGCATCCGTTGAACGTTTGTTGACACAGATGAAAGAAGCGGGTCTCCCGCAAACGTCGGCTGATGCCGCCGTTTCAGACGAAGAAAAGCAGACGTTGTTGGTGTATTTGAAAGGCCTGCACGGCGAAAAGGGGAGTGCCCCAAAGAAAATTACTCTGCGGCGTAAAAGTATTGGTACCCTAAAAGCCGGTGCTGGTCGTAAATCGGTGAATGTCGAGGTGCGGAAAAAGCGCACTTATATCAAAAAAGATGCGGAAGAAGTGGTCGCCGAGCCAGAGGCAGTAGTTGAACCTGATTTGGCTGTGGCGCCTGAGGAAGAAGTCGAAGCGGTCGAGACCCCAGTGGTTGAAGCTGTTGAAGTCGTGGAGCCCGAAGTCCCTGCGGAAGTTGTACCGGAAGTCGTTGAGCCTGAGCCCGAAGTTGAGCCAGAGATAGTTGCCGAGCCGGAAGTGGCGGCGGAACCTGAAACGGTAGTTGAGCCTGAGGCTCCTGTTGAAACGACAGCCGAACCAGAAGCTCCAAAGCGACCTCTACACACACCCTCGCGTTTAGTTGACAATGTCGAGGCTAAGCGTATTGCTTCAATTTTGGCGCGTAAAGAGCGTGAGAAAATTGCCAAGCAAGAGCTTGAACAACGTAAGCTTGAGAAAGCTCAGGCAGAGGAAGAGGCCAAAGCGCGCCTCGAATCTGAGCGAGCGGCTAAAGCCAAGCCAGCTGATGCTGCTAAACCGGAAAGCCCCCTTGCTCGTCTCGGGCGTGTGCGTGAAAAACCAGCCGCCGAAGAAGAACAAAAGACCCGTCGTAAAAAGACCGCTAAAGGTTCTCGCAAGCAACGCCCTGAAGATCTCATTAAAGAAGCCGACCTTGATCGCGCAGAAAGTCGTAAGAAGGGGCCGTTACGTTCCGGTGGGCCGATCGTTAAAGTCAAAAATGTTCACGTCTTTCAGAAGCCAACCGATAAAGTTGTTCACGAAGTTGAGATCGGCGAGACGATTGTCGTTTCTGAACTAGCGTCTAAGATGGCGTTAAAAGCCAACGTCGTCATTAAGGCATTGATGAAAATGGGCACTATGGCCACCATCAATGACAGTATCGACCACGACACGGCTAGCTTGATTGTGGAAGAGCTAGGACATACACCCGTTGTAATGTCCGATGGCGTGGAAGACGAGCTGCGGGAGATGATGAAGGCCGTTGAAACCTCTGCTGAAGAAACGCGAGCCCCGGTAGTCACTGTGATGGGTCATGTTGATCACGGTAAAACATCTTTGCTTGACTATATTCGCGAATCCCGCGTTGCCTCTGGTGAGGCGGGTGGTATTACCCAGCACATTGGTGCCTATCACGTTGATACGCCTCACGGCATGGTGACTTTCCTTGATACCCCGGGGCACGCGGCGTTTACTGCAATGCGCGCCCGTGGCGCAAAATCAACCGACGTGGTGATTTTGATCGTTGCCGCAGATGATGGCGTGATGCCGCAAACCGAAGAAGCAATACTGCACGCGAAGGCGGCAGGCGTACCGATCATTGTCGCAATTAACAAAATGGACAAAGAGGGTGCAGACCCCGAGCGCGTTACCAGCGAGCTGGCAGCAAAAGACGTTATCCCTGAAGAATGGGGTGGTGATACTCAGTTTGTTAAAGTGTCCGCGCACACCGGTGAAGGCATTGAAACCTTGCTGGAAGCCGTTTTGTTACAGGCTGAATTGCTTGAATTGAGTGCGTCTACCGATGGTGTCGCGCGCGGTGTGATTGTTGAATCCCGCGTTGCAAAAGGCCGTGGTGTAGTTGCCACTGCTCTGGTTCAGTCGGGTACCTTGCGTAAAGGTGATTACCTGTTAGCGGGTGGCAGTGTCGGTAAAATTCGCGCTATGAGTGACGAATCCGGCAAGGCGATCGTTGAGGCCGGGCCATCAATCCCGGTTGAAATTCTCGGTCTTGATACACCTCCCGATGCCGGTGATGATTTTGCCGTGGTGAGCGATGAGCGCAAAGCAAAAGAAGTCGCTCAGGTGCGACAGCAAAAAGAGCGTGATGATCGGGTTGCTCGGCAAAAAGCCAATAAGCTTGAGAATATGTTTGCTGGCTTTGAGGGCGCGGAAAGAAAAATTCTTCCGGTGCTTATTAAGACAGATGTACGCGGTTCCCTTGAAGCCATTCTCGCCTCGTTGGCCGATATTGGCAACGATGAGGTGGCGGTCAATGTGGTTAGTTCTGGTATTGGCGGTTTGACCGAGTCAGATATTAATTTGGCGGCTACCTCAGGTGCTGTAGTTGTCGGTTTTAACGTGCGAGCTGAAGCTTCCGGACGTCGACTCGCCGAAGCGGAAGGTATCGATATCCGCTACTACAGCGTTATTTACAACCTCCTTGACGATATTAAAGATGCCTTGTCGGGCATGCTTGATCCTGAAATTCGTGAAGAAATTGTCGGTATTGCCGAAGTTAAAGAAGTCTTCAGTTCGCCGAAATTTGGCCAAATTGCGGGCTCAATCGTCACCGAAGGCACGGTTTACCGCAACAAACCGATTCGCGTATTGCGTGAAAATGTTGTTATCTACGAAGGCGAGCTGGAATCTCTACGTCGCTTTAAAGACGATGTTAATGAAGTGCGCAGCGGTACTGAATGTGGCATTGGCGTTAAAGACTATACCGACGTGAAGCCAGGAGATCAGATCGAAGTCTTCGACGTTAAAGAAATTGAGCGCAGTCTTTAATTGATCTGCCGTTAATTGATAATTCAGTTAAGAAAAGAGGCCACTGAGTAGTGCCGAGAGAATTTACCCGCGCCGAGCGCGTTGCCGATGCTTTGCAGCGCGAGTTGGCCGTTTTGATTCGTGAAGAGATGGGTGACCCCCGTGTCAATTTTGTCAACATAACCGCTGTCGATGTCAGCCGTGATTTGGCTGCTGCGAAAGTGCATGTCAACTATGTCCAGGCGCGAGATAAAGCAGAGTGCGCAGCTGGGGTTAAAGTGCTTAATGGCGCCTCCGGTTTCCTACGCACTAAACTGGCTAAGCGTATGCAGTTGCGCATTGTCCCGAGTTTGAAGTTTAGTTATGACGACAGTGGCCGCCGTGGTCAGGAATTATCAGCCTTGATTGACACCGCACTGGCAGCAGACAGGCACAATGAAAATCAGTCGGGGGATGAATAGTGGCCCGACGACGCCAGCGTCCTCGCGGTAGGCCCGTCGATGGCATCTTGATACTTAACAAACCCCAGGGCATTACTTCCAACGATGCTCTGCAGCAGGTTAAGTATCTGTTTTATGCAGCCAAAGCGGGACATACCGGTAGCCTCGACCCATTGGCTACAGGTGTGTTGCCTATTTGTCTGGGTGAGGCGACCAAGTTTACCCAATTCCTGCTGGAGGCAGACAAAACCTACCAAAGTACTTTTTGTTTCGGTGTGGCAACTGAAACGGGTGATTCTGACGGTGAAACGGTCAGCACCACTGACGCCTCTGCCTTAACGCAAGCACAGCTGGAGCAGGCTATTGAGGCCTTTCGCGGCGAGATCCAACAGATCCCCTCGATGTACTCGGCCCTTAAACACAACGGCCAACCATTGTATAAACTGGCGCGTCAGGGCATTACCGTTGAGCGCGAAGCGCGCGATGCGACCATTTACAGTTACGAAATACTGGCTTTTCGCCCGGGTGAAAAGGCTGAGCTCGATGTTGAAATCAGTTGCAGTAAAGGCACCTATATCCGCACCCTGGCCGAAGACCTTGGTAAAGCGGTCGGTTGCGGTGCCCACGTAACTCGCTTGCACCGTACAGTGGCGGGGCCCTTCCGTGAGGAGGAGTCGATTACCCTGGCGCAATTAGAGGCTTTGCGTGAGGGCAAGCGCGGTGAGGACCTCGATTTCCTTCTTAAATCCCTCGATGCAGCAGTCAGTGATGCTCTCTCAGTGGAGTTGAGCGAAAGCATGGCGTGGTATTTCCGCCAGGGCCAGGCAGTGATGAGCCCCGAGGTCTATCGTCAGTCAGAAGAAGGCGATATAGTGCGCATCTTTCATACTGACGGTGAATTTATGGGCGTTGGTGAAGTATTGGACGACGGGCGTGTGAAACCGCGTCGTTTGGTGGCAAGCGCGCAATAGATCGTATCAGTCGTTTAACGACAGGGTCGGTTACTATTAGCGGGTTTGCAATTGGTAGCTGGAATGATCCAGCGTAATTAGGCTATCTATAAATATGCGTGGATAGACCCGAATAATGTGCATATTGGAGAAAGTAAAATGGCATTAAGTGCAGAAGAGAAAGCAGCAATTGTTAAAGATAATGCGCAGGCAGAAGGGGATACAGGTTCTCCCGAAGTACAGGTGGCATTGTTGACGGCGAACATTAACAAACTACAGAGCCACTTTACTGGCAACAAAAAGGACCATCACTCACGTCGTGGTTTGATCCGCATGGTTAACCAGCGTCGTAAGTTGCTGGATTATCTCAAAAGCAAAAATGCTGAGCGTTACACCCAGCTCATTGCGAAGCTCGGATTACGCCGATAACTCATTCCACTAACGGCCCCGACGGGGCCGTTAGCATTTATAAATAGGTGAAAATAGTGAATCCCGTAAGTAAATCATTTCAATATGGCAAGCACACGATAACGCTGGAAACCGGCCGTATCGCCCGTCAGGCCACCGGTGCGGTGATGTGCAGCATGGACGACACCATGGTGCTGTGCACCGTTGTCGCCCGCAAAGAAGCCAAGCCCGGTCAGGATTTTTTTCCGCTGACTGTTAACTATCAAGAAAAAGCCTATGCAGCTGGCAAAATTCCCGGCGGGTTTTTCAAGCGTGAAGGTCGACCCAATGAGAAAGAGACCCTCACCTGCCGCTTAATCGACAGACCTATTCGTCCTTTATTTCCAGCGGGCTTTAAAAACGAAGTACAAGTTGTATTGACAGTTATGTCGGCCAACAAAGACGTTGACCCCGATATTGCCTCTTTAATTGGCGCCTCTGCGGCTCTGGCTATTTCTGGTGTGCCCTTCAACGGCCCCATCGGTGCTGCTCGCGTTGGTTACAATGATGACGAGGGTTATATCCTTAACCCAACGTATACTGATCTCGCCTCTTCTGATCTCGACATGGTTGTTGCCGGTACAAAAGATGCCGTCCTGATGGTTGAATCTGAAGCAAAAGAGTTGTCAGAAGACTTGATGTTGGGCGGCGTACTCTATGCCCACCAGGAAATGCAGGCGGTTATTCAGGCCATCGAAGAGCTGGTTCGCGAAGCTGGCAAGCCCGTTTGGGATTGGCAGGCAGCGCCTGAAAACGTTGAATTAACGACGGCTCTCAATACAGCCGTTGGTGCTGATGTTGAAGCGGCTTACCAAATTACTGACAAGCAAGAGCGTACCGCACGTCTCGACGAAATTCGGGACAGTGCTATCGCTCAGCTAGTTAACGACGAAGCTGATATCACTGCAGAAGACGTGCGTGAAACCTTCAAGAAGTGCGAGAAGAAAATCGTTCGTGGCCGTATCATCCGTGGTGAAGCGCGTATCGATGGTCGCAATAGCACCACCGTTCGCCCCATCGCTGTCGATGTTGGCATTCTGCCCAAAGTACACGGCTCTTCGCTGTTTACCCGTGGCGAGACTCAGGCCATCGTTGCCGCGACATTGGGGTCACTGCGTGACGCGCAGAATATCGATGCTCTCGAGGGCATGAAACGTGATGCCTTTATGCTGCACTACAACTTTCCTCCCTACTCGGTGGGTGAAGCGGGCCGCATGGGTGGCACTAGCCGTCGTGAGACCGGCCATGGTCGTCTGGCGCGTCGTGGTATTGCTGCAGTCCTGCCCAATGGCGACGACTTCCCCTACACGATTCGTGTGGTTTCAGAGATCACTGAATCTAATGGTTCGAGCTCTATGGCTTCGGTTTGTGGCTCCAGCCTGGCGCTAATGGATGCCGGTGTCCCTATCAAGGCTCCTGTTGCCGGTATCGCCATGGGCCTGGTTAAAGAAGACGAAGGCTTTGCCGTACTGACAGATATTCTTGGTGATGAAGACCACCTCGGCGACATGGACTTTAAAGTGGCCGGTAGTGCTGCCGGTATTACCGCCCTGCAAATGGATATTAAGATCGAAGGTATCACCGAAGAAATCATGCAGGAAGCTCTAACTCAGGCTCTGGCAGCCCGTTTGCACATCCTCGGTGAAATGAACAAAACCCTCGAGAATAGTCGTGACGATGTTGCCGAATCGGCGCCGCGTTATCACACCCTGAAAATTGACCCCGATAAGATTCGCGATGTTATCGGTAAGGGCGGTGCAACTATTCGTATGCTCACCGAGGAAACAGGTGCAACTATCGACATTGAAGATGATGGTAGTATTCGCATCTATAGTGATGATCGCGATGGTTTGAAGGATGCTATTTTCCGCATCGAAGAAATCACTGCTGAAGCTGAAGTGGGTCGTATCTACGATGGTACAGTTGCTCGCGTCGTTGACTTTGGTGCCTTTGTAACGATTATGCCTGGTACCGATGGTCTGGTGCATATCTCGCAAATTGCCCAGGAGCGTGTTGAAAAGGTCACTGACTATTTGTCAGAGGGTCAGCAAATCAAGGTTAAAGTCCTTGATGTTGATGCCCGTGGCCGTATCAAGCTGTCCATGAAAGAAGTCTCCGAAGCGGAGGGTGGATTACCACCTAAAGCTGAGGAGGCTGCACCAGCGGCAGAGTAGTCTGCTGGTTGAACTCAGCTAAAAACGGGGCCTTGTGCCCCGTTTTTTTTACCAAAAAAATCGTTGTCAGTGGTATTTACCCAAGATGCTGGCGATAACTCAGGGTACGAAAAAGATCATGAAAATTCAGGGGCTCTATAGTGGTAAATCGCAACTGCTTCAGTCGTCTGGTGAATACACAGGTATTTATAAAGCGCCCCTTCGCCACGTCACGGTAGATAAGTTGGGTATTAAAGGCGATGTACAGGTCGATAAACGCTATCACGGTGGCCCCGATAAGGCCTTGCACCAATATTCTTTGCCGGGCTACCAGCGTATTGTTGAGGCCTATGCAGAGCTGACCGATGTCGCGGTACCGGGCTCCATCGGTGAAAATATCACTATCAACGAAATGTCTGAGGCCAGCGTATGCATTGGTGATGTCTACTGTTTTGGCAGTGTACTGGTGCAGGTGTCGGAGCCACGGCGACCCTGCTGGAAAATCAATGCCAAATTCAATCAGAGTGACCTGACTGAATTTATTGATAAAGAAGGTATCACCGGCTGGTATTATCGTGTGCTTCAGGCCGGAGAAATTAGTTTCGGCGACACTGCTGAATTAGTAGAACGTCCCAATCCCAAAATCAGTATTGAGCATTTCAATGCCATTTTTAATTGTGTGCAATCCAGTCGCACAGAATTGTCTGCGTTGATTGAATGCACAGGTCTGGCCACTTATTTACGGGAACGCCTACAAAAACGTCGCGAAGAATTACTGACTTAAGCTGTAGTGCTCTCTCCCCAATATCGAGACAAATAATGACAGTAGATCAAGACTTATCAATTGGCGAAAGAGGAGTGACTTCGGCCGCCATTAATGAATACCTTACCCCTGGTGTCTTTATCGACTCCGATCATCCCGATGTTCAAGGGTTTACCGAAAAGGCACTTGAAGGGGCAGGTCCCACACAGATAGATCGCGCAGTGGCCCTCTACTATGCAGTACGTGATGGATTACGTTATGACCCCTATTCAATGGATATGGCGGGAGAAAATTTTGTCGCGAGTCATATTGTCACGCAAAAATCGGCTTTTTGTATCCCCAAGGCCATTTTGCTGACGGCCTGTGCTCGTGCCGCGGGCATTCCCGCGCGTATTGGTTATGCAGACGTGAGGAACCACCTCTGCTCGCCAAAGCTGAAAGCGGCGATGGCCGGTAATGACCTGTTTATGTACCACGGCTATGTCGAGATGTATTTAGAGGGCCAGTGGGTGAAATCAACTCCCGCGTTTAACCGTGAGCTTTGTGAAAAAGTCGGTATTGAAGCGCTTGGCTTTAATGGCCGTGATGATTCGATGATGCACCCCTTCGACAAAGCGGGGCGCCAGCATATGGAGTATGTGCATGATCACGGACACTTTTTCGATCATCCCCACGAGCGTATTCGAGTTACCTTTAAAGAGGCCTACGGTGATCTCGAGCTTGAACTCGGCGGTGTTAAAGGCGATTTTGCCAATGAAGCGAGTGCCGGATAACGTCTTTAGTAGCCTTCGATTTTAAAGCGCCTAATTTAATACTCGGTAGCCCCGCCCCTTCAGGCAGTTCTTTAGCACCCTCTGCTTTTCTTGGCTCGCCTGGCCGGAGCCTTTGACTGCACCGAGCAGACCGCCAACCCCGGCGGCACGCTTGGCGGCGTCACTATCGCCAGCAATTGCGCCGACTGCACCACCAATAAGTGCACCGCTGATGGTCTTCTCAACAACCTGCCCGCCCACATTCACCTGGGCTGCGAAGTTCCGGCATTCATGAAGATCCTGATAATAGGTAGACATATCAAGCCCTTTGGTGTCGATAATCACCCCGCCAGTGGGCTGGGTCTGAGGGTTACTGGTACAGCTACTAAGCACAAGCACCGTGCTTAGTAGCCAGACTTCGAAGAGTTTTCTCATTATAAATGTCCCGCTTAATTTCACTGACTTAATTAAATAACTTTTAAGCTCGGTCAGACTTTCGAATCGACCTTGATTACACATTAGCACGTCAGTTAGTTGGTAGTTCCAAACAGGGTGTGGTTTTTGATATAAGGTAATTAGACCGGGTTTAGTTTAGTCTTGGCACAGGCTAGTCTATTGAGTTCCAGGCAGGCAAGGAGGTTTTATGCAAGTCGCCGTGATAAAGGAGACTAAGGCGCGCGAGAATCGGGTGGCGTTAACACCTCAGGGTACAGCAGCTTTGGTGGCGCACAAGCACCAGGTACTGGTTGAGCGGGGGGCAGGTTTTGGTTCCGGTTTTAGCGATCAGGACTATCGCCAGGCGGGAGGGTTAATTGTATCAACTGCCGAGGCCTGGGCCAGTGATTTGATCGTCAAGGTGAAAGAACCGCAGGCATCTGAATATCGCTATCTCAATAAACAAATAGTGTTTACTTACTTTCATCTTGCTGGCGTGGCTCCGGCCTTAACTCAAGCCTTGCTCGCTAGTAGTACCACGGCCATCGCCTATGAGACAGTTGAAGACGCTAGTGGTGGCCTGCCTTTACTGGCACCGATGAGTGCCGTGGCGGGCAGCATGGCGGTGACCGTCGGCAACTATTATCTCGCCCGTTTTAATGGCGGTAAGGGTGTGCTTCTTTCCCGGCTTTTTGATGAGCGCTTTGGCAAGGTTGTGGTGGTTGGCGATGGCGTAGTAGGTTTGCATGCCGCGCGGGTGGCAGACAGCCTCGGTGCTCACGTTTATCTGTGTGGACTTTGTCCCGAACGGGAGGCAGAGTTCGCGGCTTTCGTTTCAAAAAATCTCAATTTTGTCGTGTCGACGACCGACAATATAACTGCCGAGCTGGAGGATGCAGACCTGTTAATTGGTGCCGTACTACAACGGGGCGCCCGAGCTCCTCGCCTTGTCAGTGAGGCTATGGTCAAAAAAATGCAGCCGGGTTCTGTGATTGTCGATGTTAGTATCGACCAGGGTGGTTGTATTGAGACTATGCAGCCCACTACGCACGATGATCCGGTTTATGTAAAACACGGTGTTGTCCACTACGGGGTGACGAATATGCCGGGGGCCTACCCGAGACTTTCAACGCTGGCACTGACGCAGGCAACCTTGCCCTATGTCCTGAAGTTGGCAGACAGGGGGCTTGCTGCTTTAGATGATGACCCAGGTTTTGCTCTGGGTTTGAATACCCACAGAGGGAAAATAACCTGTGAGGCCGTGGCGCAAGCTATTGGTCTTGCAGGTGCTGATACTAGCTGACGAGTTTGTCAGCCGGTGTGCCGTTGGCGGGCTGTGAATCGGCGGTCAGGTCGTCACGAATACTTTCTACACCGCGTTGAATAAGTTCTTCAGTGGCATTGATATTGGCGCGAACGTCGTCCACTCGCGCGCTGATATTGGACAATAGGTCTCGGGTTTCAGCAAAGCCGTTGCGTATTCCCTGTGCGGCCTCGTTTAAAAATTCGACTTGATCTTCGCCGCTCGCCGTGTCGCTAATGTTAGCGAGACCACGTTGAATGGTACTGAGGGTTTGGCCGGCAACCTGACCGGGGGAGTCACTATTGGTATCGAGAGTGTTGAGTCGCGAAGGGTTTGCTGTTTCTTGAACCTTACTCAGTGCAGACTGTAGTTGCTGATTAAGAATCTTTTGTGCATCCCCAGGGCTGGTGGTGCTCAGTGTCACTTGAGCGTCACGAGCAGATGTGTCGTTGGGCGAAACCTTGTGATCCGCACTAATGGCACCAGCGACACTAGTCGCCCCTTGCTGGACGCCTCTATTTACAGCGCCGCCAATATTCTGAACGTCCAAGACGTTAACTCCCGGTCAGCCAGTGACCTGTATCTGCGGATGAAATACCGCAAGTCCTAGTTAAGTGCTACACACTAAATAGTACTATTTAACGGTGTAACTGTAGTCTAGTTATAGACATAGGGCAATTTCCCCAGCTTTGCAAGCCGTGCTTTTGTGCTTTGGGTCTCAGCAAAATAACTCGACTGGCCGTTGACCTTAACTACAGCCCCGCTAGTGCTTCAAGCCATTTATAAAAATCTAATTCAGCAAATTTGAAAAGAAGGCCCGCAAGCTGTCTTCGCCGCCAACTTCCCAGGCCTTTAAGGCGGCGGTGCCGATAATTGCAATGTCAGCCTTACCACGCAGGAAATCGATATCGGCCTTTTGGCTGACGCCAAAGCCCACGGCAATAGGCAGCTTAGTGTGTTTTTTACAGTGGCCAATAAAAGTCTTTAGGTCATCACCCATTTCAGTCTGCCCGCCGGTGACACCTTTGCGTGCCACAGCGTAAATAAATCCCTCTGCAGCCTTGCCGAGAGTGTCTAAGCGAGCATCGGTATTGGTGGGCGTCATCAGTACGATAGGGGCGAGTTCTTTTGCCTGAGATAGCTGGTGTAATTCACCGGCTTCTTCGACGGGTAAATCGGGCAGAATATAGCCACAGCCCCCCGCATCACTTAACTGATTGATAAAGGACTCGTGACCCATTTTAAAGACGGTGTTGTAATAGCCCATCATCAGTACTTTAAAGGGGAAGTGATCGCTGACTTTGCGCATAAATTCAAAGCAGTCGGCCGGGCGTACGCCACTACTAACGGCTTCCTGATTGGCTTTAACAAACAGTGGGCCATCGGCCGAGGGTTCGGAAAAGGGAAACTGCAGCTCCACCATGTCAACGCCGAACTCGGCCATGATTTCGAGTTCACGCCAGTTGTCTTCGAAGGAGGGATAGCCACAGACCACGTGGGTCATCAGCAGTAGATCTTTCTGCTGCAGGCGTTCGCGCAGGTATTGTTCAAGCACCATATTCTACCGCCTTATTTTTTATGAACTCTTTCCAGTGATCGTCTTCGATGGTGTCGGCGACGGTAAAAATATCTTTGTCGCCGCGACCCGACTGATTGATAAGAATAACCTCGTCCTTACCCATCTTTGGCGCTTCGGCAACCGCCAGGGCGAAGGCGTGGGTGCTCTCCAGGGCGGGGATCAGCCCTTCGGTACGCATCACTAGCTTCAGGGTGTCGCGCACCATTTCATCGGTGGCCGCTTCAAAGCGCACGCGGTCTTTTTCCCATAAATCACTCAGAATAGGATTGATGCCAATGTAGTCGAGGCCGGCGGCGATGGAGTGGGTTTCGAGCATATTGCCGTCATTATTCTGCAGAAAGTAGGTCTTAAAGCCTTGAGCTACGCCGACCGATGCATCGTCATAAGCCAGTCGCGCTGCGTGCAAGCCCGATCCGGGGCCGTGACCGCCGGCTTCAACGCCGATTAACTCGACATTGTCATCCATAAAGCCCTGAAAAATGCCGATGGCATTAGAGCCACCGCCAACACAGGCGAAGACGCGATCGGGCAATTTTCCTGCTTCCTCAATAATTTGCTGGCGTGCCTCTTTGCCGATAATGGCCTGAAAGAAGCTGACCATCTCGGGGAAGGGATGGGGGCCACAGGCGGTGCCCAGCACGTAGTGTGTATCGGCCATATTGGTGACCCAGTCGCGCAGACATTCGTTGATGGCGTCTTTCAGTGTGCGTTGGCCATCCTGCACGGCAATCACTTCGGCACCGAGGTTTTCCATCCAGAAAACGTTGGGTCGTTGGCGGGCGACATCGACCGCACCCATATAGATTTTGCAGTCAAAGCCAAAGCGTGCAGCCATTGTTGCGGTGGCAAAGCCGTGTTGACCAGCACCGGTTTCGGCAATCACTCGCTTTTTACCCAGGCGTTTGCAGATTAAGCCCTGGCCCATGACATTGTTAATTTTGTGTGAGCCGGTGTGGTTGAGGTCTTCGCGCTTGACGTAAATGCGCGCACCGCCCAGTTTGTTCGACAGGTTTTCGAGGTAGGAAACTGGCGTCGGGCGACCCGAATAGGTGCGCATTAGCTCGACAAACTCTGCCCAGAAAGTCGGGTCTTCTTTGCAGCCACGAAAGCAGAGACGCAATTCTTCAACCGTAGTGGCGAGAATTTCCGGTAAAAAAGTACCGCCGTAATCTCCGTAATAACCCTCGCGGCCATCGGCAAAATCAAATAGAGACATAAAGTGACCAGACTAGATAGTAGAAAGGAGGCGTATAGTAGCCAAGTCGCTGAATATCAACAAGTAAGCCGCTCGATAAACAGCCTATCAGGTGTTCCGCGATCAGCTTTAGCCGCTCGCTGATATGGCGTGGCGATTGAGGCTTACAAGACCGGTGAAATTAATTGCCAAGGTGCAGGATATTCTTAGAATCCGATGTTGAATATTATCTTCGGGCCGTAGGTTCTAGTGCTGTATTCATGGTTGTGTATTTGAAAATACGCTAAAAAAAGTGTTGCTCGTTTAGCTAGGGGCAGAATGACTCCCGCACTATATAAAGACAGTGTGTTGAAGTGCTTTTTAAAATCATAAAAAGGTTCGTATTCGACGTAATGCCTGAATTTATAATTGCTGATAGAAAGTGGGTGAGATAAGTTAAATGTAGGGCGATAGCGAAAACCTTCTAAAACGTCGCCTCGACGATACTCGATCCGCGAACGATGGGAAAAGCGCCAATCGCCAAAGTCATATTTATACGTTAAGGAGCCTCTTAATCGATGGTCGTAGTGACGTTCTTCGCCATCTAATGTGGGGCTATAAAGAAAATAGGCTGTCCTCCATGTTACGGCGTCGTTCACCTTGCTAGCGACTCCGATGGTAAGCAGATCCCCTTTATAATTTTCTATCAGGGTGCCAACTCCAGCATACAACGTGTGGGTGTCATTGAGTTTTTTTGTTGCCGAGAGCACGCCCATGCCAAGGTGTCCATCGGATGCGCCGTAGCTTAGTAAGGGATGACTAAAGGTTGCGATGAGAACGATTGTGAGTTTAAAAAACCGCTTTATTAAGGCGTTAAGGGATAAAGCGGTAGACATAATTGTTTGAGCGCTTGGCGTGTGTGGTGGTTGGACGAAGCCCGCCATTATAACGGCTAACGTAACGCCTTTGTTTTTATCCAGGTTTCCTTGTGATTGTTAATGTCCGGCTTGCGGGCAACAACGAAATTGAGGGGGTTGCTATTGAACAAAGAATGCAGAACCTAACGAAGCCGAAGTGCAGCAATGCTTATTTCAGGTGATTGTCGCTCGCGAAACAATATACTTGTAGCTCTAGAACAACTATTGCCATCATAACTTTGCTTGGTAGGGGAGCTATTGTAGATGCGAATGACATACAGTAGCGTCCGGTAGCGTCGTTTGTATGAATTAGCCCTTTTTTAAATTGCATGATTGATTAAGAAAGGGCGCGTGGAAGGCCCCTGCATGGCAGTAACACGAATGAAATCGCTATAGTATCAAGGCCCAACAGGGACAGCTGAGCTATGAAACTAACTGACTGGAAATTATAGGAACCCCCGCAGTGGAGCATTCTATCGGTATTATTTTGGCATTAATTCTAGTATTGGGTGTTAGTGCGCAATGGCTAGCCTGGTGGCTAAAGCTACCTTCCATTCTATTTTTATTGGGCTTGGGCATACTGCTAGGTCCGGTTCTGAGTGTGATTAATCCCGACCAGTTGTTTGGGGAGCTGCTATTTCCGTTTGTTTCGTTAGGTGTAGCCATAGTTCTTTTTGAAGGTGCATTAACACTGCGTTTTTCGGATATTAGTGAGCACGGCCGAGTCGTTAGTGGGCTGGTGAGCTGGGGCGCGATATTAAACTGGGGGCTGATCAGCCTGGGTTGCTGGTGGGTTAGCGACTTATCGCCCGTGTTCGCCTGCTTATTTGGGGCTTTGGTTGTGGTCACCGGGCCGACCGTCGTAACGCCATTGTTGAGAATTGTCAGGCCCACACCAGCGGTGTCAAATATTCTCACCTGGGAAGGTATTCTTATTGACCCCATAGGTGCGCTTCTCGTGGTCTTGGTTTACGAATTTATCGTCTCCAATGCACAAGGACATTCACTTTTACTTTTTGGTCGGGACGTACTTACCGGACTGTCGTTGGGAGCAGTCGGTGCTTTATTAATGGCCGCTACGTTAAAGCGTTTTTGGGTGCCCGAATACTTGCAAAACGTAGTAACCCTGGGTGCGGTAGTGGCAGTGTTTTCGCTGAGTAATCATTTTGCCGAGGAGTCGGGCTTGCTCGCGGTAACGGT
>JBFHDT010000005.1:0-17384 GCA_041584575.1 Porticoccaceae bacterium | reverse complement strand
CGTGCCGGATTGTGCTGCAGCGCGAGCCACTGCGCGCTCTCCCTCGTGGTGAAAAAAACGTGTCATGCCCGTGGGCGACATTAGCAACGGCCAGTCGAGTTCACAGCCCAGTACTTTGGTTTTCATGTTGATGGTGGTGACATCTTCAAGGCAGCGGGGCACTAGTTGGTAAGCATTAAACGCTTGGATGTTATTAGTGCGGGTTAATTCATCGTCAGCACCACCATCAATGTAATGAAATAGCGGCGCGGGCAATTTGCGTTTGGCTTGCAGACGAAAATCGTCGAGGTTAAAACAACGTTTGATGGTTAGTGGGCTTAAGGATAATGACATGTGCTTATTCTAGCGGAAAGATTTAAGAGCTATCTATTAGAGACTTAGGTCTTCCAAAAACTAACAAGCCCACACACAGGCGTGGGTTTGTTAGTTTTGAAGACGAGTGCTTATGCTGCTCTTTCTGCAGCAATCTTGGCCGAGCTTTTACCACGACCGCTACGCAACAGCTCGCCAGGCGTGGCACCGGTGCATTCACCGTTGTCAAAGGTCACTTCACCATTGACGATAATGGCCTGATAGCCTTCGGCACGTTTAATACGACGCCATTCACCAGCGGGTAAATCGTGGACGATTTCGCCAATCCACTCGTCACCATCGCCGAGGGCATTAATGTCGTAAACCACGACGTCGGCAGCCCAGCCTTCACGCAGTACACCGCGCTCTTTTAGACCTGCGGCCTGAGCGGGCAGGGCGGCGAGACGGTAGTGGGCTTCTTCCAGGGTGATTTTCTCTTCGTCGCGCACCAACCACTTGAGAAAGTCGGTGGTGTAAGCGCCGCCGGTGAAGAACTTGGTGTGGGCGCCACCGTCGGAAACACCGGGAATGGTGTAGCTGTTGTCATTGATGATCTCGGCCATAAAATCGGCATTAAAGCCACGGTCTGGGCCGAGGAAGTGGACGTTGAGGTCGCCTTCAAGGGACAGGTCGAGCATCACATGAATGGGGTGTTTATCCTCCTCTTCACCAATTTGGGCGAGGGTTTTACCGACGTATTTCTCCAGTGATTTGGTGCCGTGGACATCCTGTACTTGCAGTTGGGGTACTGCGCCGCCAACACCGGCTTGAATCACCTGTAAGCGCCGATCGGCCTCCTCAGTTTCGGCGATGATGGCCTCGCGTAGCTTGTAGTCTTTTAGTTTTTCAAGCTTTTCTTCTTTGGTGCCAGTCGTCAGTTTACGCCAGGCGGGACTGGCATCGTAGAGGTTCCAGTGTTCAAGGGTAAAACAAAAACCGGTGCGCACAGTGCCAGCTTGTCCATAAATTTGTAGACCTTTATCGCGGGCGTTGTTTAACCAGTCGAGACTGCGACGGTGAACTCGGGCATTCTTGCGAGTTGGCGCAATGGCATTGTGCAATACGGGCCGGCCAGTGGTTGCGGCCAGCGTTTCAAGGAATTGCATATCGGTTTTAATATCACCGGTGGCCTGTGTGATTTGTACATTGCCTTCGCCACGGTCGTGTAAAACCCTGGCGAGATTCAGGACTTCAGCATCGCTCATGGTATCGGTGACCATCGGGGTGCCGTCAAAGTCAGCCTGTGTGGAGTTTTCGCCGAGGCGTTGAATGGAAAAGCCCATCAAGCCTGCTTCCATACCTTCGTCGAGTAGACGTCTTAATTCTTTGCGTTCATCGCTGGTAGCCTCGCGAGTTTTCGCTGCTTCCAGACCCATGACATAGGTCAGTAAGGAGGCAGTAGGCATGTAGTGCACGCAGTTGACACCCTTGGGACGAGCATCGAGTGAGTCGAGGTACTCGGGTACCGTTTCCCAGGTGAAGGGCATGCCCTGCTTCATACAGTCGTAGGGGATCGCCTCGGTGCGGGTCATGGTCAGCAGCGAGCGCTCTTGATACTCGGGCTTGACCGGGGCAAAACCAAAGCCACAGTTGCCCAGTACCACGGTAGTCACCCCATGCCAGCCAGAAATAGTGCAGTAGGGGTCCCAATGGATTTGCGCATCGTAGTGGGTGTGTAGGTCGACAAAGCCGGGACAGACAATCTTGCCGGTGGCGTCGATCATTTTTTTTGCGGTACCAGGCACCCCACCGCCGATTTGGGCGATTTTGCCATCTTTAATCCAGACATCGGCTAGGCGTCTTGGGGCACGGGTGCCATCGACAACGGTGCCGCCTTTGATGTGAATATCATAAACGTTGGACATGGTTAACTCTCCTAAGGTAGAAACGGTGAGATAACGTTCAAGGAATAAAATACGGCGGGCTACGGGCTTTTATAGTTTGGTTTTAGAGTAGGCCGTTGTTATTCAAATTGATCGCATCTAATTTATAATTTTATGAACGACCTGTTTCTGGACAGCAGTCTTTAGACAACGGTGTGCACACAAATGAGTGGCTACTGCCTGTGTCCTCTATTGGTTTCACTATAGCACTAGAATAATTAACGGGGGAGGCGGGAAAGATGACTATATGTTGACATTAGTATTGGTTTTTGAGGATTACAGGCTTCTACAGGGGTGTTTGCTCTGATAAACGACCTTTGTTTCGTGGAGAGGTATCGCTTACAATTCGCGCTGTCCCGAGAGTCTTTTGCGTGTTTAATTGCTACCAATGACAACCGTGCCATAGCTCCCTTTTAACTAGTGTATAGTTAACAAATTGGACTTTGTACGTTGGTTGTAGAACTCGGGCCCCGAGATAACATAAGGCAAATTTATGGAAGTCGATTTATTTCAACAGGGTGTCGACCTGATGCTCTTTGGCATGGGTACTGTATTTGCGTTTCTGATCTCATTGGTCGGGGCTAGTTATTTGATGTCCTGGCTGATCACACGTTTTTTCCCTGAACCCGTACAGCCTGAGTCAGCGGTGCAGATGGCGCCAGCTGCAGCCGTGGAACCCCGTATTCAGGCGGTGATACAGGCGGCAATTGATAAACACCGAAGTCGTTAATCGCCCTATATAATCCGGCTTAGGCCGCTAGTGAAAGCTGTGGTAATAGCCCCGTCGTTTAAACAGTTGAGAATGATTTAATGGTAGAGCAGAAAAAAGCCCTTGGGATTACTGATGTGGTGCTGCGGGATGCACATCAATCACTTTTTGCAACCCGATTACGTATCGACGATATGTTGCCGATTGCCGAAAAGCTTGATCAGGTTGGTTTCTGGTCGCTGGAAACCTGGGGAGGGGCAACCTTTGATGCCTGCATACGCTATTTGGGCGAAGATCCCTGGGATCGTATCCGCGAGCTGAAAAAGGCTATGCCGAATACGCCTCAGCAAATGCTCTTTAGAGGGCAAAATATTCTCGGTTATCGTCATTATGCTGATGATGTGGTGACTAAGTTTGTTGAGCGTGCAGCCACCAACGGTGTCGATGTCTTTCGCGTCTTTGATGCGATGAATGATATGCGCAATTTAAGCACCGCTTTACAGGCTGTAAAAAATGTCGGCAAGCATGCTCAGGGTACAATTTCTTATACCGTCAGCCCAGTGCACAATATTGACTTGTGGGTGGATATGGCCCGCGAGCTAGAAGATATGCAGGCTGATTCCATTTGTATTAAAGATATGGCCGGTTTGCTGACGCCCTATACGGGCTTTGAACTGGTCAGCAGGCTTAAATCAGCCGTTAATATTCCTATTCACATGCAAAGTCATGCTACGACAGGCATGTCGACGGCAACCTATTTGAAATGTATCGAAGCAGGTATCGATAATGTCGATACCGCCATTTCATCGATGTCGATGACCTACGGCCATTCACCCACCGAGGCGCTGGTGGCTATTCTTGATGGTACCGAGCGTGCTACTGGCCTCGACATGGGCTTGCTGGAAGAAATTGCCGCCTATTTCCGTGAAGTGAGAAAGAAATACGCCAAGTTCGAAGGCTCTTTAAGAGGCGTCGATTCGCGCATTCTCGTCGCTCAAGTACCCGGTGGCATGCTCACCAATATGGAAAGCCAGTTACACGAGCAGGGTGCTATTGATAAGTTTGACGAAGTGCTGGCTGAAATCCCGCGTGTAAGGGAAGACCTTGGTTTCTTGCCGCTAGTGACACCCACCTCGCAAATTGTCGGTACTCAGTCAGTGATCAATGTGTTGACCGGCGAGCGCTATAAAACGATTACCAAAGAGACCGCAGGCGTTCTAAAAGGTGAATACGGCGCGACACCAGCGCCCGTGAATGTGCAACTACAGGCTAAAGTTCTGGAAGGTGGCCAAGCAATTACCGTACGCCCCGCTGATTTAATTGCCCCTGAGTTGGATAAGCTGATTGCCGAATTGGATGATGAAGCGAAAGAAAGAAATATCGCCTTAATGCAGGGTGAACAAAAGATTGACGATGTCCTGACCTACGCACTGTTTCCGCAAGTTGGTTTAAAGTTTCTTGAAAATCGCGATAACCCCTCTGCCTTCGAGCCAGTACCAACCGGCAAAGAAGGTGGTGTTGTCACCAATGATAGTGGTGAAGAAATTTATACCGTGAGCGTTGAAGGCCGTGACTACACTGTGTCCGTGAGTAACGGCGGTGACGTTTCGGCCATTGCGTCCATGTGCGGCGCTGCGCCTGCAGCTGTCGGTGCAGGGCCTACCGGCGGTGGCGAGTCTGTTCCGGCACCACTGGCAGGTAATATCTTTAAGGTACTGGTTAGCCCTGGTCAGCAGGTGGCAGAGGGGGACAACCTGGTTATTCTCGAGGCGATGAAGATGGAAACCGCTGTCAGTGCTGTGCGAGCGGGCACCATCGGCGATGTGTTGGTAAAAGAAGGCGATGCTATTAGCGTTGGCAACCCTCTGGTCACACTCATCTAGCCTGCGGAGAAACTCATGGAACAAATGTTAAAACTCTGGACCGAATCCGGTCTGGCCCAAGTTGAAGTGGGCACGCTAGTGATGATGGCAGTCGGCTTTAGCCTGCTGTTCCTGGCCATTCGCAAAGGCTTTGAGCCTCTGTTATTGGTACCCATCGGCTTTGGTACCATCCTGGTTAATATCCCCGGCGCTGGTTTTGAGGCTGCACCCATCTACGATGCAGTGGGACACCTGGAATCTCCCGGCGGCCTGATGTACTACATTTATAACGTCGGTATCGCCTCGGGGATGTTTCCTCTCATCATTTTTATGGGGGTCGGCGCAATGACTGATTTTGGCCCCTTGTTGGCGAACCCGAAGACCTTATTGCTCGGTGCCGCTGCCCAGGTGGGTATTTTTGTGACGGTAATGGGTGCAGTGGGCTTGAGTAGCCTGGGTATTCTTGATTTTTCCATTCGAGATGCGGCGTCAATTGGCATTATTGGCGGCGCTGACGGGCCGACCGCCATCTTTGTGACTAGCAAGTTGTCGCCAGATTTGCTCGGCGCAGTCGCGGTTGCCGCTTATTCCTATATGGCACTGGTGCCGATCATTCAGCCGCCGATTATGCGCGCTCTGACTACAGAGGCTGAGCGTAAAATTGAAATGGTGCAGTTACGCCCCGTATCGACACGGGAAAAAATTGTTTTCCCCATGCTGCTACTCGGCCTTGTTGCTATGCTACTGCCAAGTGCTGCGCCGCTGTTGGGGATGTTCTGTTTTGGTAACTTGATGCGCGAATGTGGCGTGGTCGATCGTTTGAGTGATACCACCCAAAACGCTTTGATTAATATTGTCACCATTTTTCTCGGGCTCGCCGTTGGCTCTAAAATGAGTGCCGATAAATTTCTCAATTGGGAAACCCTGGGTATTCTTGGCCTTGGTGCCTTGGCATTCTGTATTGGCACAGCGGCCGGCGTACTGATGGCCAAACTGATGAACCGCTTTAGTGAGACACCTATTAACCCTTTAATTGGTTCGGCGGGTGTGTCAGCAGTACCGATGGCAGCGCGAGTGTCGAATAAAATTGGTCTTGAATCAAATCCGCAAAACTTTTTATTGATGCATGCCATGGGGCCGAATGTGGCTGGGGTTATTGGTTCGGCAGTGGCTGCCGGAGTGATGATTTCCATGGTCTCTGGTTTTTAATCTGACTCCTGTGAGAATCTTGTAATGGTGGTTCAAGCGCTTATCGAAAAAAAATTACGGGAAGGCTTGTCCCCTGTTTTTTTACAGGTGGACAACGAAAGCCATATGCACAATGTTCCCGAAAATGCAGAGACCCATTTTAAAGTGGTTATTGCTACTGACGCCTTTGCTGGGCAGCGAGCGGTTCAACGTCATCAACAGGTGTACCGGTTACTTGCTGAAGAACTACAAGGGGGCGTTCACGCTCTCGCTATTCACGCCTATACACCACAGGATTGGCAGGCCCAGGTTCAGGCTCCCCAGTCACCCGAATGCTTGGGTTAAAGTATTGAGCGTAGCTAATTAATACTCACCTGAAGCCTCGCTAAAGAAAGATTTCTTAACCTAAATCAATTCCAGTTTATCCCTCTAGTGCTCTAATTGCCGGGTCATTTCTTAGAGAGGGATATGCAGTATGAGAAGTCAAAAAGTTAATTCATTAGTTGCCGGTTCTTTATTGGCCACCGGTTTGGTCTGCGGCCCAGGTAGTGCGCTGGCCTATGAAAAGGGAGATATTATTCTTCGCGCTGGTGTTGCATCGGTACAACCCGATGAGAGCAGTTCTGCTTTAAAGCTTGATGGTACCGCATTGGCTGGAACCCGTGTGGGCGTTGATAATAATGAGCAACTAGGCTTGACCGGCACTTATATGCTGACATCTAACATGGGTATTGGTTTGTTGGCGGCCACCCCTTTTGAACACGATATTACAGCCAATGGCTTGGGTGTGGATGCTGGTTCAACAAAGCATTTGCCGCCGACGTTAACCTTGCAATACTTCCCTATGGATTCAGCGTCTGATTTCCAGCCTTATGTGGGCATTGGCATTAACTATACGGCTTTCTTTGATGAGAAAGTTGATAGTGAATTAGAAGGGGTTTTGGGGAGAGGGGATCTCGAGCTGGATGATTCTATTGGGCTGGCCCTGGAAGCAGGCGTTGACTATGCTTTTGACGAGCATTGGGTATTGAATGCGGCTGTCTGGTATATCGATATTGAGACAAGCGCTGACTTTAAATTTGATAGCGGTTCTCGTGTCAAAGCGGATGTGGATATTGACCCCTGGGTTTATATGCTTGGTCTGGGTTATAAGTTTTAAAATTCATTATTGTTAGTCAAAAAAACCGGGACAAAGTGTCCCGGTTTTTTTATGTCGAGTGTTTATGTGTCGCTTTTACCCAGCGCCTGAATAATAACTTTGCGCGTATCGGTTGGGTCAATAACCGCATCAATCTCAAGGTAGCTCGCAGCTTCTGTCGCCTTACCGCGCTCATACATGGCATTGAGTAATTTGTTGAAGAGAACCTCTCGTTCAACGTCGGTCTTGATAGCCTCCAGTTCTTTTTTAAAGCCCAGGTGAACAGCGCCCTCTAAGCCCATGGCGCCGAATTCTCCGCTCGGCCAGGAGGCACTGTAGACCGGGCGAGAGAAGCTGCCACCCGTCATGGCGATGGCGCCCAAGCCGTAACCCTTACGCAAAAAGATCGCCACCATGGGCGACTTGAGACGGGAGCCGGCGACAAACATGTCCGACATTTTGCGCACCGCGCCCTCGGTTTCACTCTCTGGCCCAACCATAAATCCGGGGGTGTCACACAGGGATAGCAGGGGTAGGTTGAAGTCATTGCAGAGTTCTAAAAAGCGCGCAGCTTTTAGTGCCGCCTCTGCATCAATGGCACCACCGAGGAACTGGCAGTCGTTACAAATCAATCCAAAAGGCTTACCTTCAATGCGTACAAAGCCGGTGATAATGCCGCAACCGTAGTCTCGACGTAGTTCGGTAAAGGAGTCGGTATCAGCCAGTGTGGTGATAATGTCTCGCACTTTGTAGACAAAACGTCGGTCGGCGGGCAGTAGGGGCCAAAGTTTGCGTTGGTCAGCGCAGGTCCAGTTGTCCGTACTACCCTGGAAATAGGAGAGCACCTGGCGAGCAATACGGGTGGCATCGGCTTCATCTTCGGCGACGATATCGACGACACCGTTTTTGGTTTGGGTTTCAATGGGGCCAATGTCTGTGGGTTTATAGTTGCCCATGCCGCCACCTTCAATCATAGCGGGGCCAGCCATGCCAATCCATGAGCTTTTAGTAGCGATGGTGATATCGGCGCAACCAAACAGGGCGGCGTTACCGGCAAAACAGTAGCCATTGTTGACGGCGATCATCGGCACTTGCGAGCGCAATCCAGCCCAGGCGGCGAAAGAGCCTAAATTTAAGCTTAATTCATAGTCTGTGTCGCCGGGCCTGCCACCACCGCCCTCGGCATACATCACTACGGGTAGTTTTAACTCGGCAGCGAGTTCAAGAGCACGGTCGAGCTTTTTATGATGGAAAACCCCCTGGGTACCGGCGAGGACGGTGTAGTCGTTGATGATAACCACGGCACGACTGGCGTGCTCGTCAAACAGGGCAGCATTAATCGTGGCGAGGCCGGTGATAATGCCATCGGCTGCAGTGTGCATTTTCAGGTCGTCAATATCTCTGCGCCGACGTTGGGCGGCGACTGCCAATTGGCCGTACTCGAGGAAGGAGTCTTTATCGCAGAGGTGATTGAGATTTTCTCGGGCACTGCGATAACCGCGCTGGTGGCGTTTGGCGATCAGCTCTTTGCGCTCCTCGTCAAGGGTGGATTTTAACCGCTCATCAAAGTGTCTAATGACTTCATTTTTATTGCTATTGATGGCCGGTTGGGCCTGGGTTTTGACTTTACTCACAGTGGGGTATGCCTCTGAATATTTTTTTATTATGATCATTTTTGCAGGGTGTTGAGTGTAACGCCCTTCGAGGAAATGGCGCTATAGCTTCAGGGATACGGGCTTGTTTTAAAATGAGATAGCTATGGTGAGGTAGATAAGAAGAGACAGCCATAAAAAATGCCCGTGTCGTTAGAAACGGGCATTCTTAAATTGTGCGAGTGGCCGAAGAAGTGGCCACCGCAATGCGGTATTTTATTTACTACCGTCAATCATATAATCAACAGCTGCTTTCAGCTCGTCGTCTGAGCAATCCATGCACAGGCCTTTGGGGTGCATGCCCTGAAAACCGCTAATAGCATTCGTGTACATGGTGTCCATGCCCTTGTCGATACGCGCAGCCCATTGCTCTGGGGCGCCGAACTTAGGTGCGCCCGCCATACCAGCGCCGTGGCAGGTTTTACAGCTGGTGTTATAGACATCATTACCGCTACGGCTTCCACCGCCGTTGCTAGCAGCAGGTGCGCTGGCGACTTCGCCGACCAGGCTGATTTCACCAGCGGGTGCCAGGCGCTCTGACATGGCTTTTTCCTGTTCAACACTGAGTTTAACTTCGCCCTTTTCATCGCTACAGGCACCGAGAGTAAGTAGCGATAAAAATGCTGTACAGAGAGCAAAAAGTTTCAGGTTTTTCATAAAGCGGACTCCATTAGTCACAGTAGCTTGGCGAGAATGGCGCGTATTATAGACGCTTTCCACGACTTCTGGAAAACATACGGTGATGTTCTATACAAAATAGAGTGTTGCTCTTTCTCTTCCCAAGTCACAGGCTTTTTTAATTTGGAATCTTTTCTGTCAATTCCTCTACTTCCATCTTTTTAGATAATTATAGGTTATGGCAAATATTACCTTGATTTATGATAAAAACCTGCCATCTTAAAGTAGTGGTGACTTTTTTCGAGCTTTAGTGGGACATCGTTTATTTCCACGCTTGGCAAGGTAGTTCATTTGAAAAAAGTATAACTTTTAAGATAGAGGGTGATTCTATGACAATGATAATAAAGCTTGGACTCAATAAAGCCTTCCTTACAGCCTGTGTAGTCAGTAGCAGTCTCACAATGGCGGCTGTGACGCCTGAAGAGCGAGCCTCAATTGGTCTTGAAGGTACTAAGCTCACGCCCAGTGGTGCAATTCGTGCGGGCAATGCGGAAGGTACTATTCCCGAGTGGAAAAACGAACCGATACCTGTACCCGATGGCTTTAAGCCGGGTACTTTCCATCTTGATCCCTTTGCAGGCGATAAAGTGCGTTTAAAGATTACAGCACAGAATTATCAGGAGCATGCCGACAAATTGTCAGAAGGTCAGAAAATGATGTTCAAGACTTACGGCGACTACTTTATGAATATTTATCCTACTCGCCGATCAATGGTTTATAACAACTATATATATGAGGCAGCCCTGAAAAATCTTGACCGAGCAGTGTTTGTGAGCAACGACAGCCATATGGGCATGATTGGCTTTACAGGGGCCAGGCGAGCCTGGGCCTTCCCCATCCCACGCAATGCTGACGAAGCCTTCCTCAACCAGCAATCTCGGCCTAAACTCGTTTGGAATAAGTCGCGAGAAGTCACTATCGCCGTAGCCAGTAATGGCGGTTATGAGATGAGCAATTTGGATGTGGAGTTCCATTACAAGTGGAGTGATCCGGAGATCGGTGAAGACGATCCTGAGGGACTACCTACTGAAAACATCCTGCTTTACCAGCAGACATTAACGGGGCCGGCTAAAGTTGCTGGGCAAGTAGTCCTTGCTTTGGAACCTATCACTTTTACAGAAAACTACCGCAAAGCTTGGGCCTACAGCCCTGGACAACGCCGTGTTAAACGTGCACCGCAGATCGTTTACGACAACCCCATTACTGCAGGTGATGGTCTGGCGACCACAGATCAGGCCTATGGTTTTAATGGACCCAATGACCGTTTTACCTACAAATTATTAGGTAAGCGTGAAATATATGTGCCCTATAACCCCTATAAATTGTTTGCTCAGTCGGCTACGCCGGACAAAGTGATTGCGCCATCTGGCCGTTTTAATCAGGACTATGCGCGTTATGAGTTACACCGTGTTTGGGTCATTGAGTCTAACCTTAAAGAGGGCACCAGCCACGATTACAGCAAGCGGGTTTATTACCTTGATGAAGATTCCTGGGAAGTGATGCTGGCTGATAATTATGATCGACGCGGCGAACTCTGGCGTCTTTGGGAAGATCACCACATTATGTTCTATGATGTCGGCTTTCCCAACCGTGCTGCGGAGTTACAATATGACTTTAATGCCCATCGCATGCTGGCCCTGTTGATGGATAAGAGCAAGGCCCCCAACTTTGCCTGGCGGGCTGAAGATAAGCACTTTACCTCGGCAGCGATACGGCGCAGGGGCATCCGCTAGTTAATTGGTTATAAAAAAGACGAGAGCTTAACAACCGCAGTGTCAAACCACTGCGGTTTTTTTATGTGATCTGCCAAAGATTAGTTTTGTGTTTTTTGGTTTTTATGACATTTTCCCTAATAGCCTAACGTGTTAATGAAATGGCGTATTATTGGTCGTGAATGTTATAAGTAATTATTTCAACTCAGTACTGGGATACTGCGAAGTCAGCGCCTCCTCAAAAATATAGGGAAAATGTCTACCTTGAGTGAAAAAATTTACCTCAGCGCGGAGCAAACATTGGCCGACGCCTATCTTCTTGGGGAAAAAGTGTTGCAGAGCGGCTTTCTGCCGGATCTCATTATTGGTGTATGGCGCGGCGGTACGCCTATTGCCATCGCTGTTCACGAGCTACTGCAGTGGCAGGGTATTGAGGCCGACCATATCCCTATTCGCAGTCAACTTTATAAAGGCATCGGTGAGCGTGAAAAGACTGTAGAGGTTTATGGCCTCGATTATGTGGCTGCGCACCTTGAGAAGATTCAGCGTATTTTGATTGTGGACGATGTCTTTGACAGTGGTTTGAGCATGGCTCAGATCCTGGCTGATATTGAGTCACTGTCCGGTGAAAATAGACTGGAATGTCGAGTCGCCGTGCCGTGGTATAAGCCAGGAAACAATATGACGTCGTCTAAGCCTGATTATTTTTTACACACCAGCGATGCCTGGTTGGTTTTCCCCCATGAGCTTTGTGGCCTTAATCAAGCAGAATTATTGCAGAAAAAGCCGGGTATTGAGGCTATAAAGCATCTTTTTGAGTAGGCTATTCCCGGTCTTCGAGTAAGCATTTTTCCATGGCGGTGAGTTCTTTCTTATGCAATATTTTTTTTTGCTGCGCCAGTTTTAAGGCTTGTGTGCCCATGCTGGTATAGATGCTGCGAAGATCGGGAGCCCTCTGCTCGATAGCGTTGAGGTGTGCTCGTAGGGTATTGATATCGCCGCGGGAAATTGGCCCGGTGAGGGCGTTAGTGGCTCCCTCTGTGATCCCATTTTCTAGACTTAGACGCATTAATGGCGAGAGAACAGCGTTAGCAAGGGGCTCTTCTATGCCCGCTTTTTCAAGCAGTGCTTCACTGGCGCCGAGCAGTGCAATAAGGTAGTTCGATGCCATCACCGTTGCGGCGTGGTAGAGGGGTTTGGCTTCAGGTTCAATCGTTGTCGTTTGACCACCAATCGCACTCAATAGCGAATCGAGAATAGTGATAGCCTGTTCGTCACCCTCTAAAGTACAGACTGTAGAACCAAAACTGGTAAGCGAGCGCTCTGGATTGGCAAAGCTGTGTGCTGGGTGGGCGCTGGCAATTGAGCTGCCGAGTTTTTGCAGAGCTGACAGTTCTGACGATGTTTTTAGGCCGCTGCTGTGAAACACAGTGGTTTTTTGCCAGCAAATGTCGTCTAGATTAGCGAGTTGTTTTGCACAGTCGCCAATAACATCGTCCGGGGTGGCAAGCATCCATACTTGAGCAGGTGTATTCGATAGTTGGGCAAGGTTTGTAATCACTCGCCCCGCGCCAATGAAGGCCTGGGCTGAGTGGCTGTGTTCGCTGTTACGGTTATAAATTTCGCCAATGGTGACTAAACCTGCGTCGCTGAAGAGTCGGGCCAGAGTACGACCGAGCTTGCCAGAGCCGATAATATTGAGTCTTGGCAGGGTGTTTAAGGCGGTTATTTGCGACTGACTCATGCGACTAACTCCTGCGGGCTGGGGGCTAATTGCTCGGTTGCATTAACAGGGCTTTATAGGCTTGAACGGCTGGTACTAGGCCCATTTCAATGGCGTCGACAATCAGGGCGTGGCCGATGGAAACCTCAAGTAAACCTGGTGCCGTGGCAAATTGACCAAGATTGTGCAGGTTCAAATCGTGACCGGCATTGACACCCAGCCCGATATCGGTCGCGTGGCGAGAGGCCGCGCAATAGTTCTTGAGTAGCGTCAGTTTGTCTTGCGCCGCTGCGTAGGGGCCGGTGTACAGTTCGATTCGCTCAACGCCCAATTCACGCGCAAGATCGAGTTGTTTTTTATCGGGATCCATAAACAAGCTGACCCGTACATTGAGTGCCTGTAAAGCGGCGATCAGCGGCTTGAGTTTTTCGCCTGACGTACTGAGGTCAAAGCCGTGATCAGAGGTGAGTTGATCACTGCTGTCGGGCACTAGCGTGCATTGCTGGGGCCGGGTTTGTTCGACCAGTGCCAGTAGCCCAGGGTACTCGCGGAGAGGCTCGGCAAACGGATTACCCTCAATATTGAATTCCAGAGCTGCACCGCTAACCGTGGTTTTAGAGCGACAGAGTTCACTGAGTTCGCAAACATCGCCCGGACGAATATGGCGTTGGTCGGGGCGCGGGTGAACGGTGATACCATCGGCACCGGCTGTAATGCAGGTGGTGGCATAGTCGACGACACTCGGGTAGTTACCTTCTCGCGAGTTGCGAATCAGGGCGATTTTGTTGACGTTAACGCTGAGGGCTATCAATGGGGAGGGCTGCGTTGAATGCTAATAATTTCAATGTGTTCTATCGGCTTGTGAATAAACTCATGATTGAATTTTTCAACTTTACTACTGGCAATTCTTTGCACCACATCCATGCCGGAAACCACCTGACCAAACACGGTGTAGCCAGGATTACCGTATTTGGCGTCAAAGTTACGGTTGTCTTTTAGGTTGATGAAAAATTGGGCTTTAGCACTGTCGGGATCATGGCTGCGGGCCATGGCAACTGAGCCCTTGATATTCAGTAAGCCGCCGACAGATTCATTGGCGACGGGCTGGCCTGGTTCAAAGGCATTGAGCTTGCGGTCAAAGCCGCCGGTCTGAATGATAAAGCCCTGTATTACCCGGTGAAAAATAGTGCCTTCATAGTATCCTCTATCGGCATATTGCAAAAAATTGCGAACGGTAAGAGGAGATTTTTCAGGAGCCAGTTCTATTTCAATATTACCCAGGTTGGTGGTAATAGTAATACGGGGTTTAAGGCTTGTTGCAGACGGCTGCGAGTTACCGCTTTCTGCCCAGAGGCCATGACAGAAAATCAGTAGGCAGCAGGCCAATAAGCCCCGAGAGTGCAAGGAGGTGCTGAGCCTCAATAGCGACATGTGCTCTACGCCCACTCTGAGTGCCCGCGGCGCTTACCCTTTAGGCGGGGCAAAAGTATGCTGAGTATTGCGCCGAGGAAAACGGCTATGCCACCGTTGAGAAACCACTTTTGAGTGTTACTACTTTCGAGTTGTTCTTTGACGGCGCTGAGAACATCAATCCGGCCCTGAAGCTTTTCATTTTCTTCGAGAAGTTGTTGATTTTGTACCTTGAGGTTGAGGGCATTGGCTGAGACGATTTTAATATCGGCGAGCTCTCGCGAGACTGATTCGTTGTCATCACTTACGGCATTGAGTCGGCCGTCCAGTTGCGTATTTTCGGCCTTAAGATCTTCAAGTTGGGCTTTAAGCTTTGTATTACTGTTCTTAAGAGCTTCGTTTTGCTGTTTGTAGCGTGCGATTTGGTCGCGGGCGATGGGTTGGCTAACGATGTATTGATTTTCTATCCATCCTTCCATACCACTGGGAGTACGGATATGGCTCCAACCGTCAGCTGTTTCAATAAAGTCCAGTTTAAGTCCGCTTTTAAGACCCTGATGCAAAATGGCGCAGCGGCTGCAGGGACTTTTGCGCAGCGGCACGCGGAATTCATCGGAGATGTAGCGAGTCTCCGCCAGCAGGCTTGGTGAGAGTGCTAGCAATAACAGGCTGAAACAAAGTTTGCGCATGACAATTCCGTTGGCAAATGAGTGGGTAAAAATAGTGGATGTATAAGTAGTGATTGGCGACTTGTCGCCCCGTGTATTTAGCCGGTATTACAGAGTGATTATACTAATCGAGCTGAAATCACGCGCCCTTAGGGCAGTACTTTTTTATAGGCCTTCACGTCCACTGAGGCGTAAACACCGGCGGCCTGGTAAGGGTCTTCTGCGGCCCAGGCTTTAGCTGCTGCGAGGGAGTCAAATTCGGCAATAATGATGCTGCCGCTAAAGCCGGCTTCACCGGGGTCTTCACTGTCGATACTAGGATTGGGGCCGGCGACCAATAGACGGCCGGCGTCACGTAGTGCTTCGAGGCGTTGTAGATGGGCGGGGCGGGCGGCTTTGCGCAGTGCCAGGCTATCTGCTACATCCGTACAAACCAAGCTATACCACATTATCGATTGTCCTTGTTTTCATCACTGTTGTTTTCCGCGTCGTGGTGCTGGCCACGAATAATGTCTTCAAAGGGCATGCCTGTCATGTCAGTAATACCACGAAACAGATAAAACATGGCGCCCATCATCATGATCATTGCCGGTACGGCAATCACTGGGAAGCTGAGTGCGGTCATTTTACCCAGTTCGGCGTTGTACTCAACCGTACCGGGTTGACTGGTGACAATCATCGTCGCCAGCAGATAATTCAAAACAGATGAGACTAAAAAAGAGGCCGCAATAATCCACGAGGCAGTAATTAAGCGTTGGTCAAAGGCCTCAACACGGTCGTGCTTGACGAGAGCGTGATGCACTTTATCAATCTCAATCACCGTATCATTGAACAACAGGGTGCGTACCAGGGGGTAGGGTGTTTTGAGCGAGATGAGCGTAGCCAGACCGAAGATGGCGGGTATGCCCGCCTCTTTATAAGCCAGGTATTGGGGGTCAAGTTCAAGCAGACTAATACCGCCGGTCATCACCACGCTAAAGACACCGAGGCCAGAGAAGAAATTGATTTTGCCGCGTTGCTGGAAGTCACGCAGGCCATAAACAATGGGGAAGAGAAGGGCGATCACTACACCCCAGGTCGTGCCCAGATATTCATCGCCGCTGAGCTTGGTCAAAATCAACGTGGGAACGATGACATTGAAGCCCAGGTTGATCAGCATATTCTCGCGCTGGGGTGGGGCAGAGGAGGCTGCAGGGGGCGGATAGCTGCTAGTACTGGCTTTAGGTTCGTTGCTGCTCACTAAGTAATGCCTATTCCTGTCGGTCAAATTTAATAGATGGGGGCCATTCTAGCGCTTCCAAGGGTTTTTCGCACATTGGTCGACTGCGAAAATGCGGTCTAGTGGTTATTGGTGGTCGAGTTTTTTGAACAGAGGGTTTATAGTCGCGGCAAATAACGAGGTAAGTCTTCTCTATGGCCAGGGTTCTTTATATACACCCCGATAATCCCCAGCAGCGCTTAATTGAGCAGGCGGCGGAAATTATCCGTGGCGGCGGTATAGCGATCTACCCCACCGACTCGGCTTATGCTTTGGGCTGCCACATTGGTGACAAGACGGCACTGGATAGAATTCGTCAGATTCGTGCTCTTGAAAAAAACCACAATTTTACGCTGGTCTGTCGCGACCTGTCCGAGCTGTCAACCTATGCCAAGGTCGATAATCAGGATTTTCGTTTGCTCAAGGCCAATACTCCGGGCCCCTACACCTTTATTCTCGATGCCAGCTCTGAGGTGCCGCGTCGTTTGATGCACCCTAAGCGCAAGACCATTGGCTTGCGAGCGCCAGCTAACCACATTGCCCAGGCGCTGCTCGAAACATTGGGCGAACCACTGATGAGTATTACCTTGATTATGCCCGGTGATGAGTACCCTCTGACCGATCCACAGGATATTGAAGACATGCTTGGCAACCGGGTCGATTTGATCATCAATGGCGGTTACTGCGGCCTTGAGCCGACGTCGATTATCGACCTCACCGGCGAATCCCCAGAACTGGTGCGTGCCGGCATGGGTGATCTTTCTCCTTTTGGCCTTTAAGTGAAGTTTTTCTAGCGCACTGAGTCTGTCACCGCGCCGGGTGAAACAGTATAATGGCCGACTTCCACGATTTGATCCGGTAGCGCAGTGACAACTGATCCCCTCTCCAATAATGCGCTGACTGGCGAAGCCCCTCATGTAGAGGCGAATACGGCTACGACAGAAGCTGAATCGAGCAAGGCGCCAACTCCCCAACAAAATGAAATGCCCTTCGCTATTGTTCGGGGTCAGCAAGTCACCGAATTGCCCCGTGATCTTTATATTCCGCCGGAGGCACTGGAGGTTATTCTCGATGCCTTTGAAGGCCCTCTCGATTTGCTGCTCTATTTAATCCGGCGGCAAAACCTCGATATTCTCGACATCAACGTTGCCG
>JBFHDT010000004.1:0-17644 GCA_041584575.1 Porticoccaceae bacterium | reverse complement strand
GCTGAATAAAGTTCTCAGCGGGTGTTTGAAATTCTTTTTTGCGGCTGCCTATGGGGTTGTTTTCGGCAAAGATGAGAGACTTCTGAGTCACTTCTTCGAGACGCTTGCCGCTAACGGCGTGCACCTGCCAGGGTTGCATATTGCTACCCGACGGTGCGTGTCGGGCAAGGTCGAGTATCTGGCGAACGGTGGCTTCTGGTACGGGTTTATTGAGAAAACCTCGTGCGGAAATACGGCTGTAAATGGCGTCGGTAAGCTGCATTAATTCTTCGCTATCTTTGGTCGAGCAAACGTTAAAAAAGCTAGTAAGAGGGCTTAAGTGTTTTAACCCCCTCGGGGGTGCTGAGTAATACGCTGTTGGCCGGGCGCAGGGCAAATAAGCCGTTGGTTACTACCCCGGTAATATTGTTGAGTTTTTCTTCCAGGGCCTTCGGCGTGGCAATGGGGTGCAGGCGCTGCACATCGAGAATGACATTGCCATTGTCGGTCACCACACCCTGGCGATAGACGGCTTCACCGCCGAGTTTAAAAATCTCTCGGGCCACGTAACTGCGCGCCATGGGAATGACCTCGACGGGTACGGGGAACTGCCCAAGGTGGTCAACCCACTTACTTTGGTCGGCGATACACACAAAGTCATCGGCCGCTGCGGCAATGATTTTTTCTCGGGTTAGAGCCCCGCCACCACCTTTGATGAGTTCTAGTGCGGGGTTTAGTTCATCGGCACCGTCGACATAAATTTGCACGCCGCCGGTAGTATTCAATTCGAGTACATTAATGCCGTGATCGCGCAAGCGTTGGGCGCTGGCCTTGGAGCTGGCGACGGTACCTTTTATTCGGCCTTTATGTTGTGCGAGTAAATCGATAAAGCAATTGGCCGTAGAGCCCGTGCCAATGCCGAGGTAAGCGTCGTCCTCCAGGTGTTTGAGCACATAGTCGATAGCGGCCTGAGCGGCGGCTTGTTTGAGTTGATCTTGCGACATTTGATTTTTAGACATACAGAACTCCGGCAATAGAGCGGCATTATATCCGAGCAAAGAAAGTTGTTGGCGATACAATGAAGGGATTTTTTTATCAGTGCTGGTGTTAGTCTTGTCAAGAAACTACGATTGCGCTTGAACACAATACTACACCACACCCACTCTTCCAAAAAATAGCGGACCCGTACCAGAATGCCAAAAAGCTATGTGAAAAGAATCCTCGATGCCCGCATTTATGACCTGGCTGTTGAAACGCCGATCGATGCCGCGCCTATTTTGTCGGCCCGCATCGATAATCAGGTGTTATTAAAGCGCGAGGATTTACAGCCGGTGTTCTCGTTTAAGTTACGTGGTGCGTATAACAAAATGCGTAAGCTCAGTGACAGTGAGCGTGCCGCCGGAGTGATCGCAGCCTCGGCTGGCAATCACGCTCAGGGCTTGGCGATGGCGGCGAAAAAAATGGGTGTTAAAGCGACCATCGTGATGCCGCGCACGACCCCACAAATTAAAATCGATGCGGTGCGAGCCCGTGGCGCAAAGGTAGTGTTGCAGGGCGACACTTACGATGGTGCGGCGGCGCATGCGCAAAAGTTAGTGGCCGAAAAGGGGTTGGTTTACATTCACCCCTTCGATGACCCCGATGTGATCGCAGGGCAGGGCACGGTGGCCGTCGAAATTCTGCGCCAACATCCCGGCCCGCTGAACGCCATTTTTGTGCCGGTGGGTGGGGGTGGCTTGTGTGCGGGCATTGTTGCCTATGTAAAATATGTGCGCCCTGATATTCAAGTGATTGCCGTGGAATCTGAAGATGCTGCCTGCCTGGCAGCGGCGATGGAAAAAGGCCGACGCGTGACACTGAAAGATGTGGGTCTGTTTGCCGATGGCACCGCTGTGGCGCAGATTGGTAAAGAAACCTTTCGCGTGTTGCGCGATAGCATCGATGATGTCATTACCGTGTCGACCGATGAAATTTGTGCCGCCATTAAAGATATTTTTGATGACACGCGTTCCATTTGTGAGCCCTCGGGAGCTCTTGGGCTTGCCGGACTGAAAAAATATGTGCAGCAAAAGGGTTGTAGCGGTGAAACGTTATTGGCGATCGACAGTGGGGCCAATATGAACTTTGACCGGCTGCGCTATATATCCGAGCGCACCGAAATTGGTGAAAAGCGCGAGGCGGTATTGGCGGTGACCATTCCTGAAAAGCCAGGCAGCTTTAAGCGTTTTTGTCAGGCGCTGAGCCAGCGCATGGTCAGTGAGTTTAATTACCGCTACGCCGATGCCGGCGATGCCCATATTTTTGTGGGCATTCAGGTGACCTCCGATGCCGATCGCCAGGCTTTAGTCGATGACTTGCTGGCTAAAGATTATGCCGTGGTCGATATGACCGACAATGAAATCGCCAAACTACACATTCGCTACATGGTCGGTGGGCGCGCCCCGGAAATTGCTGACGAGGTGGTATATCGCTTTGAGTTTCCAGAACGCCCGGGAGCCTTGTCGAACTTTCTCGGTAAGTTGGGTGGGCGCTGGAATATTTCAATGTTCCACTACCGCAATCACGGCTCGGCCTTTGGTCGAGTTCTGGTCGGTTTACAGGTGCCGACGGCAGAGCGCCTCGATGTCAGCACCTTTCTCGATGCTTTACATTACCGCTATCACGAAGAGACCAAGAACGATGCCTACCGGTTTTTCCTCGGTCAGTAAGCGGCTTTTTGACTGCATTCAAGTGAGGCTACCGAGGGTTCGAATTTGAATGGCATCGACGTTGATGTTGCCCAGTGTGTCAGATATCACCACCATTTTATCTTCGTCAGAGAAATCGTCGCGTTGCAGGAGAATACTTGCCGCTGCGGCGAGTAGCTTCTCGGGATTTTCATTAAAGTCGATGCGATAGCTACGTATATTGCGGTTTAGTACCAATTGTCGGTGGGTGCGTTCATCAAAAGAAAAAGCGCAGATCACCGGTGTTTGAGGGTGGCAATTGGTGACGTAGTTGGCCATGCGCCCTGTTTTAGTGGGTACGATAATCCCCTTCGCGCCAATGGCCTCGGCGAGCCGCACCGCCGCTGCAGATACCTGTTGTTTGTCGTTGTCGCAAATGAGTTCGTCGCTGAACAATAAACCCCGGCTTTTTTCGATGGAGCGGGCAATCCGGTCGAGGGTTTCAACACAGCGCACCGGGTATTTCCCGATCGTGGTTTCGCCCGATAGCATAATGGCGTCGGCCTCTTCGTAAATTGCATTGGCGACATCGGTGACTTCGGCTCGGGTCGGCATCGGATTTTGGATCATTGACTCGAGCATGTGAGTGGCGACAATAACGCGCTTGCCGTGTATGGCGCACTGGCGAATGATGCGCCGCTGAACCCGAGGCAGGATTTCCATGGGTATTTCAACGCCGAGGTCACCACGGGCAACCATAATCCCGTCACTCGCTGTGATAATGTCTTCGAGATTCGTTAAGCCCTCCTGATCTTCAATTTTTGCGATGACCTTGGTGCTGGCAGCATCGTCGCCGAGCAATTGCCGCAACTGTGCAATATCATCGGCGCGGCGCACAAAGGATAGTGCGATAAAGTCGACTTCCTGGGTCTGGGCGAAGGCAATATCTTTTTTATCTTTTTCAGTGATGGCGGGCAAATTGACGCGAATGCCGGGCAAATTGACGTGACGTTTACTTTTTAACAGGCCGCCGTCGATGATCCGACACCTCATGACCTGTTGTTGTTTTTCCAGTACTTCGAGGTTGATAAGGCCGTTATCCACAGTGATTTTGTCACCAACATGAACGTCGTGAATCAGGTCTTCGTAATTAATTTGTATGGAGCTCTCCTCCACATCGGCATCACTGCGGGCCACGACAGAAATAATATCCCCCTCGACCAAATTAAGCTCTTGCTTGATAGCGCCGGTGCGAATTTCCGGCCCCTGGGTGTCGAGTAAGATGGCAATGGGTTGTTTGCGAGTGCTATTGAGCTGCTGAATGTTGGCGATCACTGCAGCGTGAGAGGCGTGGTCACCGTGGGACATATTGAGTCGGGCGACATTCATGCCGGCCTCGGCTAATTGACTGAGCACCGCCAGTGAGCTGGTTGCTGGGCCAATGGTGCAAATGATTTTGGTTTTTCTCATCATCATTCCTTGCTAGGTAGCGTATGACTATCGATGTGAATGAGCTCTTTGTCAGTGGCGATTATATCGAGAGGAATGTCCCAGTTTTGGGCCTCTAATTGTGCGACTTCCTGGCAATGGTGGGCGAGGCCAATTAACAGAGGGCGTTTCATGTTGGACTCAGGTAGCCGGGCCAGGCTGCGGTCGTAAAAACCGCCGCCCATGCCCAGGCGATTACCGCAGCGATCAAAAGCGACCAGGGGCAGGAGGATAATGTCCAGCGTCCAGACGGCGGCCATCGAGTTTTTGCCGAGTTGGGGCTCTAAAATCCCAAAGCGATTACGCCGCAGCCGTGGCTGGTGGCGGTGGCCGGTAAAGTAGAGTCGGTTGTATTTCAGCGGATGCAATACGGGCAGGTAGGTGTGTTGGCCGCGCCGCTGGGCATTGGCAACAGCTAAGTGGGGAGAAATTTCACCATCATTGGCTAGATAATAGGCGATGCGGCGGGCTTGTCGAAATTTTGGGAGTCGGTCTAAATGCTGGTTAAGAGCGGTGCTAGCGCGTTGTTGCTGGCGGGCAGAGAGCTCGCGCCGTTTCTGGCGAAGAGTTTGGCGATTGATGGCTGGGTCATTGGTGATGCTCAATCCCTCCGGCTCGTTCTGGATGTCTCTGGAATAATCGTCTGATAAGCCCAGTGCCTGGGTATTGAATACGGGTAGCGCTATGACGACACGTTAAACGACTAATTTAAGTCATGTTCACAGCAAAATAATAAAAAGGCCCGGGAGTGCCGCTGTCAATGTGGCCCTGAACCCGACGGTTCAAGGTGGGGGACGCCGTACAACATTAGGCTCTCCGTCAAGCGGATATGCACACCAGTAGTACGGGTAATCCCCCTGGGTGTAGAAATCGGCTCAAGAACTTCTCAACTGGCAAACACCCCAGGTCGATGCATTATAGCCTAGTGTTGAAGGATGGGAATGCCTTACGTTAGTTACAGTTGAGTTGTTGTTAGCAGCGGGGATAGTAAGTTAGGTCTTGGGTGAGAGAGCTTGCAGGGCCTGAAACACTTTATTGTCGAGACGCTCAAGGTCTGCGCTATTTGTTTCGTTGTCTGCAGCTTGATATTGCGCATCGAGTAGATCGTAGGACAAATTCAGTGCGGCCATAATGGCGATGCGCTCGAGGCCAATCACATTGCCACCCTGTCGAATGGTACGCATACGCTGGTCGAGCTCAAGTGCGGCGCGCTTTAGAGCATCGCGTTGCTCGGAAGGGCAGTGCACCTGATACTCTTTATCGAGTACCAAGATAGTCACTGTATCGCTTGTACTCATTAATTTGTACTCACTGGCGATTAACCTTCAGGGTTGAGGGTTTTGAGACGGGTAATCATACTTTCTACTCGCGAGCGAGCCTGCTCAGTTTTTTCCATCAATTGGCCTTTTTCCTTCAACAAGCTTGACTCGCGTTGGCGCAGGCTCGCGTTTTCTTTTTGCAGGCGCTCGCTTAGCGCCACGAGCTGATCGATTTTATTTTCCAGATTGGATAAAACATCATTACTCATAAGGGGTTCAGGTCATCAAATAATCGCTAAGACTCAGGCCACTATAGTTGCGATTACGCACACGGGTCAATAATCTTAATATAGATTCGAGAATTAATCCCCCGTGTCAATTGCATGTCGCACATGGGGAGTGGTTTTGGGGCGCGCGAATAGTGGTAAATGGTCGACGGCTTCAAGCGGAGTCAGTGCTAGAATAAGGGTTTTGAGGGAAATTTTGCTGATGGATTTTGAACACTACTGCCGTGTCTTTACCGTTGCGGGTCTGAGTACTAACCCCGCTGAATTACAGGCTGTGCTGTGCGGCCGACTCTGTGGCGGACAGCAGCTGGCTGACAAAAAGGTGCTGGAGGTCGCTGCAGACTTGCTCGATGCGAGCGCGAGTAGCATAGCCGCTATACAGAAAGATGTGCTTCAGCTTTATAAAAGTACCGCTGAGCAGCTTGAAGACGGTAACACGGTGTTAGAGCTACTATTGCCAGATGACGACCAGTCTCTGCACGAGCGAATTGAAACATTGAGCCATTGGTGTCAAAACTATCTTTCCGGCCTCGGCCAATCAGGTCTCTCTGGTGATGCGCCATTGGCCGAGGATGTCTCAGAGGCGATGCGTGATCTGGCGGCCATTGCTATGGCCGATAGCGGTCAAAACGATGATGAATTAGACCCTTATGCTAGCTCAATTGATGAGCAAGACGAGGTGAGTTTTTTTGAGCTAGTTGAATATGTTCGGGTTGCGGTTACCTTGATTTATGCCGAAATTAAATTACTGAGCGACACCCGCAGTAAAACAATACATTAAGCTAGTATTAAATGGATGCCAGAAAAAACGGCCTGGTTCACGTTTTTAAGCCTTGTTGTTCGATCCTAATGTATTGATCGACTCAGGTACTGTTTAATTAATAAATAAAGTCAATAATAAGAACCTATATAAAAGCGTGATGCAAACAGGCATAAATAGGGAATGTAACAAATGGAAGATTCTTCTCTAGCTCTTGTTGATGAAGAGTTAAGTTTTCATACCGATGAGGTCCTTGTTTCTAAAACCGATCTGGCGGGTCGTATAACTTACGCTAATGATGTTTTTTGTCGTCTAGCAGGAATAAAAACCTCACAGGCCGTTGGCAAGCCCCACAATATTATCCGCCACCCCGATATGCCTCGGGTGGTCTTTAAACTATTGTGGGATACGTTGCAGCAAGAAGAAGAGGTTTTTGCCTATGTTAAGAATCTCTCGTCATCGGGTAAATACTACTGGGTGCTTGCCCACGTCACGCCTAGCTATGATCAGGATCACAAGCTTATTGGATATCACTCTAACCGACGGTGTCCCGATCGCCATTGGGTCGAAGAAATTGCAATACTTTATAAAACCTTGCTTGAGGAGGAGCGTAAATACCAAAACCCTGATGAGGGAATAAAAGCCAGTGCCAGTCTGCTTGCTAAAACTCTGGAAGAGAATAACCAATCTTACCCAGAATTTATCTGGTCCACTATGAGGTCGCTATGATCAAACTTCGCCGAAAACCTAAACTGGCTATTGTAGAGACTGACGTTACCGCCGATGAAGTGGAGCAACTTCGCGAAGAGCTTAAGCTTTATAAAACCGCCTTTGTGCAGATCGATGAAGTGGCTAGAAGAGCGGGTTGCGGTGATCTTGATGCACGTATCTGTAATTGGGATGAATTTGATGGCCTTTCCACAACCTTGGCCCATGTCAATAAAATGCTCGATTTAGCCGATTCTTTTATACGAGAATCGGATGCCACCCTGGCCCATGCGGCAAAAGGGCAGTTTTACCGACACCATGTGGAGCGCGGAGTGCTGGGCGATTATTGTCGGGCAGCGGCAAATATTAATGCCACTTTGAAACATATGGCCGAGCTTGAAATCGAGCGTAAAAAAGAGATGTCTCAGCTTGCCGATAACCTGGAATCGGAGGTTAAAGCAGCCGTTGATCATGTTGAGCTTAGCAGTGAAAACATGCTTGCTAAAACTGAGGGCATGTCTAAAAATCTGGAGGATGTTGGACAACGGGCAAATCGTGTTGTCGAGCTGTCTGATAATGCGACCCGTAATGTTGAATCCTGTGCCACCGTAGTAGAGGGTATGGCCGTTTCCGCACAAGAAATTTCTCAGCAGTCAGAAAATTCCTTGAATGCGACGGTTGACGCAGAAAATGAGGTCGAGAAAACTACCTTTATTGTCAATGAACTGGCTAATGCGGTGGAGGAGATTGGTGGTATCGCCAATGTTATTAAAGAAATTGCGGCTCAAACAAACCTGCTAGCGCTGAATGCTACTATTGAGGCAGCACGGGCTGGAGAGGCAGGTAAAGGTTTTGCTGTTGTTGCTTCAGAGGTGAAAGATCTCGCTAGCCAGACTGCCGATGCAACTGGGCGTGTGGACGCACAAATCACTAGTATTCAGCAGATGGCAATAGAAACAACGGGGGCAATTGAAAAAATTGGGCGCTCCATCCAAGTATCGAATGAGATTTCAAAAACAGTTGCCAATGCTGCTGGAAAGCAGCTGACAGCGACTCGTGAAATTAGCCAGAATATTTTTGAATCAGCTCATGCAACTAAAAAATCATCGAGTAATATTGTTGATGTGGCGGCAAAAGCTAACGAGTGTCGCTTATTAGTCGAAGAGGTTACCAGTGAATCTAAGGGTGTGGGCGAATCCACTCACTTACTATCAGACAAAGTGGCGACAATCTTAATTAATTTGAGGAACTATGAAGGTTTTAACCGGCGCGAAAATACACGCTATGAAATGATATCGCCAAAGGCGTGTGAACTTGAGAGCATGGGCAAAAGGTACCTTGGCAACGTGCAAAATATTAGCCGTACGGGTGCTGCAATAATCGTTAGCGCGGACGTACATGAAGGAGGAAATCTAAATCTGCGAGTGGGTGGTTATGCAGCTCTTAAGGCCAGTGTTGTAAGCAATAACAACGGCGTTGTTCGCATTCATTTTAATGATCATCAAAACGCAGCAATTAATGAATTGCTGCGTGAGCAGTTTCTGGATTCTTAAACTATCAGCTTACATTAAGAGGGCTGCTTGGTTTCACACTTCTGTTTGTTATAGCAGCACTGCTCGTGGCTCTATGGGGGTGGGCAGATAAATTCGAGTGTGTCCTCATGAATAATGAGCTCGCAGCGGTTTCTTTTGGCGATTTGCCGCGCAATATTTAGGTAGATAATTTTGTCGTCTTCATCGCAACGTTGGCGAAATTCATCCCGGGGCATAGTGAGTATTTCGCCACGCACCATCTGTTCGAATTCATCGTAAAGGTCGGCTGTCGACATTGTGCAATCTCCTTCGGTATTTTATTGCTTCAGACTAGCAGAAAGAGTATCTGTTGGCGCGCCTGTCCAGCTCTTGGGTAGTGAGCTTTTCCGTGAGAAGATCCAGCCCTTGCGATGACGGCATTCTGCCGGAATTATTTTCGTACCCGGCATGAGTTGTAAGCTAGACCAAATTGATACATGTGTATTGAGTCCAATACCAATCTGAAGAGGCAGTGATGATTAGTAGTAATGAATTTGCGCGTCGACGAAAAGAGTTAATGGCTATGATTGGCAAAGATGCGATCGCTATTGTGCCTGCAGCACCCGAGCGAATTCGCAGCCGAGACACTTACTATCCCTATCGCCAGGATAGCGATTTTCACTACTTATGTGGTTTCCCTGAGCCTGAAGCGGTGTTGGTATTAATTCCCGGTCGCTCACAGGGGCAGTGTGTTTTATTTTGTCGTGAGCGTGATAGGGAGCGAGAAACCTGGGATGGTTATCGTGCTGGGCCAGAGGGTGCCTGTGACCAATACGGTGCAGACGATGCGTTCCCCATTACCGATATGGACGAAATTTTGCCCGGTTTGTTGGAGGGTAAAAGTAAAGTTTATTCCGCCATTGGTAAAGACAAAGAGTTTGATCAACGTTTAATGGAATGGGTTAATAGCATTCGTGCCAAGGCACGTACCGGTGCCGTCCCCCCCGGCGAGTTTGTCGACCTCGACCACTTGCTCCATGAAAATCGTCTTTTTAAAAAGCCTGCTGAACTAAAGCTAATGCACAAGGCCGCGAAGATTTCTGCTGCAGCTCATTGTCGGGCTATGCGCGCTTCAAAGCCCGGTCTTGCCGAATATCAGTTGCAGGCGGAAATTGAGCACACGTTTGCTATGGAAGGGGCTAGCTTTCCGGCCTACACCTCAATAGTGGGTGGTGGTGATAACGCCTGTATTTTGCACTATGTGGAAAACAATCAAACCCTCAAAGATGGTGACTTGGTGCTGATTGACGCCGGCTGTGAATATCAGCACTACGCAGCTGATATTACCCGTACTTTTCCGGTTAATGGTCTTTTTAGTCCAGAGCAAAAAGCCATTTATGAGTTGGTGTTAAAGGCGCAGTTGGCGGGTATTGAGGCGGCGCAGGCGGGCAATCATTGGGATGCACCTCATCAAGCCACTGTTGAAGTCATTACCGCAGGTCTGGTTGAACTGGGTTTGTTGAAAGGCAGCGTCAAAAAATTGATTGCCGACAGCGCCTATAGTGAATTTTATATGCACCGCGCTGGGCATTGGCTGGGCATGGATGTTCACGATGTTGGCGATTACAAGATCGATGGTGAGTGGCGCTTGCTCGAGCCCGGCATGGTGATGACCATCGAGCCGGGTATTTACATTGCTCCCGACCACAAAAAGGTGGCTAAAAAGTGGCGGGGCATTGGTGTGCGCATTGAAGATGATGTGGCGATTACTCGCAAAGGTACTGAGGTCCTGACGTCTGCAGTGCCTAAAACGGTAGCTGAAATTGAGGCTTTGATGGCTTCCTAATAGTTCTATTTTTTGTGCATCAATTCATAATTGCTTGCTCTGGGTAAGAGCAAAGAGCTGGGAAGGCGTACTGCTTTAGCTTTGGTATTTCTCGCCCCATTTTATGGACGAATAGGTATGAGTACCGTTGATCGGCTCGATAGTAGTTAATTAACCTGGGGCCTTACCAGATCCAAGCATCATCAATTGCAATCTTCGGAGATTAGACGATGGCCCTGTTCAGTAGAAAGCGCAATACAGCGAGCGAAACCAATAGCCAGCTTGCAGAGGGTGTTAATCAGGCTGCCGAGTCTGTTGCCGCCGATGTGCGGGCGGTGGTAAACAGCGAACCTGACCCGGCAGTTATGGCCGTGTTGCGTAAATTAGCGGCGGGTGATTTTACCGCCTCTGCTGTTGCATCCGAGTCTGAATTGAGTGAGTTAGTAGAAAAAGTCCGAATAAGGTTTTCTGAATCGGCGAATCAAACTTCGACTTTGGTTGAAACCTTGCGGGGTGATCTGAATACGGCATTGGTTCAGAGTACACAACTGGCAGATTCTTTTAAGAATAAGGGTGAGGACGAGTTGAAAAAAGCTCGGGCTTTGAATAAAAAGCTCAGCGCCATGGCCAGTGGAATCGAGGCGCTGTCTACTCAAGTTGTCGACATTACTCAGCATGCTGATAGTTCACAGGATCATGTTAACGTCGTCTCGCAAACCGCCAATGACCTTTCAGTTGCAGCCCGTGAAATAGCCTCTAAAACTCAGATGGCTTGTGATATTACAGCCCGTGCGGTGATCAATGTTGGCAAAGCCTCAGAGCTTTTTGCCGGCCTGGAATCCGCGGCTGCAGAAATTATGAAGGTCACCAACACCATTACCGAAGTGTCCGACCAGACCAAATTGTTGGCGCTCAACGCTACCATCGAAGCGGCGCGCGCGGGAGAGGCAGGTCAGGGTTTTGCTGTGGTTGCCAGTGAAGTTAAAGAGTTGGCAGCTCAAACCAACGTTGCCAATACTGATATTAAGTCGAAGATCGACATTATTCATGAGGCCATAAGAAGCAGTGTGGTATCGATGGAGGAGGTTACTGCGGTTATCAATCAGGTTAGCGAAATCGTGATCGGTATTGCCGAAGCGACTGAGCAGCAATCACTGAGTACGGGTGATCTTTCACAAAGAATGGACGAAGCGAGTGCCGGCATTGTAAGTGCCGTGTGTAAGATTGGTGATAGCGCTGCCGCGATTGAGGCGATAAATGGCACCGCTTCCGATACCTCTACAGGGTTAAATGTTGCGGTCGAAGGACTGACCGGGTTGATTGACGTCGGCACCCAGTTGGCGGTAGACAATCTTACTCGTCTCAAGCAGGTGCAGGCTGGAGTAGAAAATATCGCTGACATAGGTTGATCATTTGGTTTTTTGTCAGGTTTTTCAATTAATAACTACACGGGGCTAGGTTCCTGTTTTTGATGAAAAATGGCAGATTTAGGCGACGTGAGCTCACTTGCCGCGTATAGTTTCAACTGCCACCTAAATTCTTTATTGATCAATCCTTCGAGTTACTTCCATGAGTGGAGTTATCAATCAACATTGGCACTTTGCCATTGTCGGCGCCGGTTTAAGTGGCGCCTGCCTTGCCTTGCTGCTGGCTCGTGAGCAGCCCCAGTGGAATATTCTGCTAATTGATACGCAAGCTCCAGCAACTGAGCCGGATCATCGCGCTTCGGCCCTCTCGGCCAGCACGGTTGATGTCCTGCAAACCATGGGTCTTTGGTCGACGCTGGTCGCTCAAACAGCAGCCATCACGGCGATTGATGTCTCCGACCGGGGCCATATCGGTTCGGCCAGTCTAAACGCAAGGGAGCAAAGTCTTAGTGCTTATGGCCATGTTGTTGAGAATGCACAGCTGACTCGTGTGTTTGAACGAGCTCTCCCGAAATTTTCTAATATTACGCACATCAAGTCCTCTCCTCCATCGCTGATCAAGCCGCGACGCGGCGGCATGTGTCTGACCCTGGAGCAGGGTGAATACCTGGCTGATTTATTGGTAGTTGCCGGTGGCGAGCATCGATCACTCGCTGAGAAGCTAGGCATTGCTTATCGCCGCTATGATTATCATCGGGTGGCGCTGGTTGCCATTTTAACCATGACCCAGGCCCACGGGGGTCTGGCGCATGAGCGCTTTACCGGCGACGGAGCCATCGCGTTACTACCATTGCCGGGTGAGGGTGGAAAACGGGTTTCACTCGTTTGGACACTCCCCCCCGAGCAGGCCGAAGAGATGCAAACCGCTACACCTGAAGGCTTTATTAGCCGTCTAAACGAGCAGCTTGGTAGTCGGGCGGGTGTCGCCCTTGACGTCGATTATCGTCAGTGTTTCCCGGTGAAAAAAGTCATTGCCGCTGAGCAGGTGCGTAGCCATCTACTGCTCTTGGGCAATGCTGCACATAGCATGCACCCGGTTGCGGGGCAGGGTTTTAATTTGACGGTTCGTGATATGGCGACACTCACCGAGTTGCTTGCTAAAGCTCACAACGAGGGCGTAGCGCCGGGTGATTTAGGCGTGTTACAGCGCTATGCAAAGCTGCGTAAAGACGACCAGGGCCGCACCATCGCCCTTAGTGATAAATTGCCAAAACTCTTTGGTATGAATGAAATACTGGCGATGGCGGCACGCAATATTGGGCTCGTCACTCTCGATTTATTACCCCCGTTGCGCCAGGGCTTCGCACGTTTTGGTGCGGGTTTAATGGCGCGAAGAGCGCATTTGCGTGAGTAAGATACGATGAATAATACAAACGTGCACAAGGTGGAAGGCCAGGTGGGAAAAGAAATTGGAAGCCTTCAGCACTACGATATTATTGTCGTTGGTGCCGGTCTTGTCGGTGCCGCGTTTGCCCTGCGCATGGCGCGTATTTTTACCGAGAAGGTCAGTCTCAACAGTGCGCAAAACCCCGGTAGAGTTGCTCTGCTCGAGGCCCGCGCTATTGCTCCATCAGAAAGCCCGTCTGCCACCGCCTTTGATCCGCAGGTGGTGGCATTAACCGAAGGCTCTCGCCAATGGCTTGAGACCCTTGAGGTCTGGCAAAATTGTGAGTCGAGAGCTTGTCCCTATAACCGAATGCAAGTGAGAGATGGCGAAGGCACTGGCTGTATCGAATTCGATGCCGCTGAAGTCCAGCGCGCAAATCTTGGGCATATTGTTGAAAATAGCCTACTGCGGGCCAGTTTGTTAAAGGCTATTGCCGAGCAGGACAATATTGACCTGTATTGTCCGGCTCCGGTGCAATCGTTGCGCCGCGATGGTGACTCTATCACCGTTAGCTTGCCCCACGGCGACCAGTTAACTAGTTCACTGGTCGTTGCTGCTGATGGCGCTAACTCTCCGACTCGAAAAAAAATGGATTTTAAACTACGCACCTGGGGCTACGAGCACATCGCCATTACGGCAACGCTGAAAACCGAGAAGCCTCACGGATTTACCGCCCGCCAATGGTTTACACCTAGCGGCCCCCTGGCCTTTTTACCTCTACGCTCCTCGGCAGAGGAAAACCCCTGCCAAGCCCGCGACATCTCCATTGTTTGGTCGCAAACCGCTGAACAAGCGGAGCGCTTGATGGCTCTTGATAAAACCGCATTTTGCCGTCAACTGATGATCACCAGCGAAGGGGCTTTGGGTACTGTTGAATTGGCTAGCGAACGCCTGCAATTCCCGCTCACCCAGCGCCATGGCGTGGACTATGTGCAGGCTGGCATAGCCCTTATCGGCGATGCTGCCCACACCATTCATCCATTGGCTGGACAGGGGGTTAACCTCGGTTTTAGCGATGCGCGAGTGCTGGCTGAGGAGTTAGGGTTGGCTCTCGAGCAAGGCAGCAGCCTCGGTGATCTGCAAACACTTAAACGCTATCAACGCCGCCGCAAGCCAGATAATCTGTCGATGATGGCAGCTATGGAAGGCTTTAAGCGCTTGTTTGAGCGCGAAGAGCTGCCTGTGCGACTGCTGCGCAATATCGGTATGAGCGGTTTAAATCGTTTGGCACCCTTAAAGAATCGTATTATTCGCCAGGCGATGGGTTTGGTTTAGTTTAAAAGGTCGGATGGGGAAAGGGCGCAGCGTTGTTTTTCGTGACTTCATTTCAACACATCGAATTTAGTTGTCGTACTGCTCTATTTCATGAAACAGCGTGTCATCAATCATCCGGCCGCCATTTTGATGCTGAGTAAAAATGTGGGCAAAGCGTCTATGGAAAAGAAAGTGTTTTGCTGCATAAATATGCGGGTGTGTAGGGTCTGAGCAAAAATATCTTCAATACCGCTGAGAGTAATAATTAAAATTGTGCCGAAGCTTTCAATGGCTGCTTTATCGAGGCTATAGATGGCCGAAGACTTACGATCATTGGCGCGCCGACAGAATAAAGTGAGTTGGCCGCCGTGCTGGATGAGCAATGCAGGCTCGCTAAACAGCACACAGGCTCGGGGTTTGGCTAAGGGGCAACACCAGTCCGGTTAATACCGCAGAAAACAATAAGCCTGAGAAAACCTCGGCCATGACAATGGCGTGGGTGACTCCACTTTTGGCAAGTAAGTAACCATAGCCAATGGTGGTGCTGGCAGGTGGGCTGGTCTTGTCGGACGATGTTGTCATAGTCGTGCCGTGTTGCGCTATATTTATGGTTTAGGGCAGATATTAATCGAAAGCGACGGCGAGAGCCGGAGTAACATGCGCTGTGATCTATTGACGCCACAGGCCGGTAAAAAGAGTGAGCCCTTATTGATGAATACTCGCACTTGTTTGTATGCAGCTCATGAAAAAATGGGCGCTAAAATTATCAACTTCAGTGGCTGGGATATGCCACTGCACTACGGCTCGCAAATTAAAGAGCACCACTACGTGCGCCGTGACTGTGGCATGTTTGATGTGAGCCACATGACCGTGGTCGACATTAATGGCAGTGATGTGCGGGCTTATCTGCGTTATTTACTCGCTAACGATGTGGCAAAAATTACAGACCCTGGGCAGGGTCTGTATAGCGCGATGCTCAATGACAGGGGTGGGGTAGTTGACGATTTAATTGTTTACGCCCTACCCAGCGGTTTTCGTGTGGTGGTCAATTGTGCAACCGGTGACAAAGACATAGCCTGGATGAATGATTACGCCCAGGGTTTTCAGGTGACTTTTCAACAACGGGATGATCTTGCCATTATCGCTGTGCAGGGGCCGCAAGCGATAGCGCGGGTCAGCTCCGTCGTCGGAGAAGCGATCGGCGATAAAATAAGTGCGCTAAAAGCCTTCACTAGTGTTTTTTCCTCATCGTTGCAAGCAGGTGATGGCTGGCAATTCGCACGTACCGGCTACACTGGCGAGGATGGTCTGGAGGTCATCTTACCTGGCAGTGAAGCTGAGGCTTTTTGGGGGCAGCTACACGCAGCGGGCGTGCAGCCAGCGGGGCTAGCGGCACGGGATACCTTGCGGTTAGAGGCGGGGCTCAACCTCTATGGTCATGAAATGGATGAGAACGTTTCACCCTTACAAGCAAATATGGCGTGGACGGTTGCCTGGAAAGATTGTGAGCGTGATTTTGTCGGTCGCAGCGCTCTGCTTGCCGCCCGCGACACAGGCCTGCGCGAGAAGTTGGTTGGCTTATTATTAACCCAGCGTGGCGTGTTGCGCGATGGCGAGGCCGTTTATATCGAAGGTTGTGAACAGCCGGGGGTGATTACCAGTGGTAGCTTTTCTCCGACACTGGGGTATTCTATCGCGCTGGCCCGGGTGCCCGTGCAAGCCGGCGAGTGGGCCGAGGTGGCGATGCGTAAAAAGCGCGAGGCCGTGAGGCTGATTGCCCCCGGTTTTGTACGCCACGGGCAGCCAGTATTTGCACCCTATGTTGAACAGCTTTGAATGCAGTAAGGTTGAGTAACCTGAGCGTAATAAGCCCAACCAATTGATAATTCTTGTTAGTGGAGAAAGGTAATGAGTGACACACCCAAAGAACTGAAATACGCGGTAACTCACGAATGGACTCTCGATGAGGGCGATGGTGTGGTCAGTGTGGGTATTACCGATTACGCTCAGGAGAGTCTAGGCGACGTGGTTTACGTCGAGTTGCCAGAAGTGGGTGATAAGATATCAGCAGCGGACGAAGCCGGTGCCGTCGAGTCGGTAAAGGCGGCGTCTGATATTTTTGCGCCGGTGTCGGGTGAGGTTATTGCTATTAATGAAGATCTGGAAGACGCGCCCGAAACTATTAACGATTCGCCCTACGGTGATGGTTGGTTCTTCAAGCTGAAAATGTCCGACCCCTCTGAACTGAACCATCTGCTCAGTGCCGATGAGTATATCGAAAGTATCGAAGAGGAGTAGCCCCTCCCGGCAGCTAAAAATTCCGTATCCGCACCTTATAATCGTACAGAGTGCGGCTATCTCTGTTTCACATTCAAAGAGCTAAATCGATATGCCCGATGCCGTCTTACGCCTAAAAAAAGGTACCGATCGCCGCCTGCGCGGTGGTCATTTGTGGATTTACAGCAATGAGGTCGATATTGCTGCGACGCCGCTAAAAGGTATGGTGCCCGGTAGTTCTGTGGTTGTTGAAGACGCTCGCGGCAAACCCCTTGGCGCGGCAACGGTCAATCCAGCTAGCTTGATCTGCGCTCGGCTCTACAGTCGCCAGGCCAACAGAGAGCTCGATGCCAGTCTGCTCGTCGACCGTCTTAAAATGGCTTTAACCCTGCGTGAACAGCTTTATCCCGAACACTGCTACCGCCTAGCTTATGGCGAGGCTGACTTATTGCCGGGGCTGATTGTCGATCGTTACGGCAACTATTTAGCCTTGCAAACCACCACTGCGGGGATGGATTGTCGCATGCCTATGGTGCTTGAAGCCCTGCGCGAGGTGCTAAAACCGAAGGGTATTATCAGCAAAAATATCGGTACGTTTCGTGTCGCTGAACAATTGCCCGAGGAGCAAAGCGTGCTCTTTGGCGAAGTGCCTGAACAGGTTGAGTTGGTTGAGAACGGCTGCCGTTTTGTCGCGCCGCTGGTCGATGGCCAAAAGACCGGCTGGTTTTACGACCATCGGGAAAACCGCGCTTTTATGCAGCGTTTTTGTGCCGCTAAACGTGTCCTCGACGTATTCAGCTATGCAGGTGGCTGGGG
>JBFHDT010000003.1:0-18538 GCA_041584575.1 Porticoccaceae bacterium | reverse complement strand
GTGATTCCGCGGCCCACCCACCAGATAAGCCTCAGTGCTAGCGGCGTGTCTTTTTACGCACCGACGAGCGTACGGGTTCACGATTGTCTGGAGTTATCACTGACCCTGTTTCCCGAATACTATTTTGTTAAAGCCTTTGGTCGCGTGGTGAGCTGTCGAGATGCTTTACCTTCGTCGCCAGATTTTAACAAACTGGTGGCGGTGGATTTTGTCTATCTCGATGAAGATGATCAGGACTACATTATGTCCCATGTGCTGAAAAAGCAGTCTGAACTTTTGCGCGAGACTAAGAAAGGCTAGCTTCACAATTAGCCAGCTCCATTCTTAATGTTCTATTCCCCTTTACAGGCATTTTTGTCGCCCACCTTCTGCTAGAATTGTCGCCCGGTTTTTCTTCCTTTCTTTTGGCATAAGGTGTGGTGATGGCAAATCCCAAAGTTGGTTTTATCAGTCTCGGTTGTCCCAAAGCCTTGGTCGATTCTGAACGCATTCTCACGCAGCTAAAACTCGATGGTTATGATGTGACACCCAGTTACACCGACGCCGAGGTGGTGGTGGTCAATACTTGTGGTTTTCTCGATAGTGCCAAGCAGGAGTCTCTCGACGCCATTGGCGAGGCGATGGCTGAAAATGGCCGAGTTATTGTGACCGGCTGTATGGGTGAGGATGAAGGTGCGATTCGCTCCGCCCATCCCGGTGTATTAGCGGTGAGTGGCGCCCATCAATACGAGGAGGTGGTCAGCGCGGTGCATGACACGGTTGCGCCTCCACCGGTGAGTCATGATCCCTATATCGACCTGGTGCCACCCCAGGGTGTCAAACTGACACCCCGTCATTACTCCTATTTGAAAATATCTGAAGGCTGTAATCACAGCTGCAGCTTTTGCATTATTCCTGATCTGCGCGGCAAACTGGTTAGTCGCCCCGTTGGTGAAGTGCTCGACGAAGCACAACGTTTGGTAGAGTCTGGTACCCGTGAGTTACTGGTGATCTCTCAGGATACCAGCGCCTACGGTGTTGATATTAAATATCGCACCGGCTTTTGGCAGGGTAAACCGGTGAAATCTCGTATGCTCGATCTGTGCGAAGCCCTCGGTGATATGGATGCCTGGGTGCGCCTGCACTACGTTTATCCCTATCCCCATGTTGACCATGTCATCCCATTGATGGCTGAGGGCAAAATTTTGCCCTACCTCGATATTCCCTTTCAGCACTCCAGTCCCTCGGTGCTTAAAGCGATGAAACGACCAGGTCATCAGGAAAAAACCCTGGAGCGTATTCAGCGCTGGCGCGACATCTGTCCCGAACTCACCTTGCGCAGTACGTTTATTACTGGCTTTCCCGGCGAGACGGACGATGATTTTATGCATCTCCTTGACTGGTTGCAGGAGGCTCAGCTCGATCGCGTTGGTTGTTTCAAGTATGAAGCCGTCGATGGCGCTCGGGCCAATGCTTTGCCGAATCATGTGCCTGAAGACATAAAGCAAGAGCGCTGGGAGCGCTTGATGGAAACTCAACAGGCAATTAGTACGGCTCGATTGGCGAAAAAAGTCGGCAGCACTATCGAAGTGCTGGTCGATGAAGTTGACGAAGAAGGTGCTGTCGCTCGCTCCTGGGCTGATGCCCCCGACATTGATGGCAATGTGTATTTAAATGGTGAGTGCGACTTACAACCCGGTGATAAGTTGAGCGTCTTCGTCGAACATGCCGATGAGTACGACCTCTGGGCTAGCCCAGTTTCTGCTACCTAGTTGCCTCATCACTATTTAGAATGCGCTAATACCCCTGCCAGATCGAGTCAGCCGGGGGTGGTTAAATAGTACTTTTTCAGTATAAGGCTCTACTAATTCATACTGGCAGTGTTTGCCTCTACACAAATGAACCGGTAGATGGGAATGATAAAAATTATTCTTCGAGCGTTTCCCCTGAACCACCAAACTCTTTGGGTAAATCTTTGAATTTCGGCAAACCGTCGGGTACTGACATGCTCTTTTCGCCGTAGAAAATATGCATGGTGCCTGTATGGGTTTTACCAGGAACGATGTTGAGATACACATCTGTCATGCCCATTGCGGGGTGTTCGCTCAACACGTGTCCGCCGCATTGCGTGCAAAACCGGCGGTGGCTGGCTTCGGTTTTTGCAAAAGAACCCAGTTTGTCTTCACCAGAAGTGACTTTTACCGCATCGGGTGACCAAAGACTAAAGGCGTTGACCGGTGCGCCAGCCCACTTTGCACAATCGCTGCAATGGCAGTAGCCCATGACTTTGGGGTCGCCACTCACTTCAATGGTTACTGCGCCGCAAAAACAACTACCTGCTTGTGTATCACTCATGGTTTTCTCCCGTAGTGCGTAGTGGCCGGTTTATTTTGCGGCCCAATGTGTCGAGGTTTATCAAATAAAAATAAGGTATATTAAGATCTTACAGCCTAAACACGCGAAAATTCAAATTATAAACTCTTAGTGATTAGAAACGATGCATTAGCCTGCCCATCGACGACAGTCTGAGGGTTACAACGTGTTATGTAAACTTTATCGTATGTAGACGGTGATATTGCAGTGTATGTGCTGGGTGGTGAGTGTTATGGGACGGTGCGTTAATAATGACAAAATTAGATGCCGTCAGTGAGAAAGGTATGGTGGTGTTACAGAGCCTGCTCGTCGAAATAAATCTCTTAACAAAAATGTTTGGCAGTGGTGAACTATAGTCGAGGACTACAATGGCCCGCTAAAGGTCAAAGTGATGTTGCCCATTGCACCTCTGCCAATATTGGAACTGGTTGGGTGCGGGGGGGTATGCGTAAGCTGGTCGTTAACATCCGCCCGGTCATGGCGGTAATATTCAGACCCTTATTTTTGTATCGAGAGCAATCAATGACATTGGTCGATGTGATACTTTTTTCAGGAACTGGTAAATTACTGGCTCGATAAATTATTGTGAGTAAAAGTTCTGCAATCAGTGGTTGGTGCTTGGTTGAACGGCGCCGGTAATCGGACACACTGTACTCCTTGTTCTGGCTCAATGCGTGGCCGTGGGGGCAAGGCATTGAGCCGATTGCTATTCATGTGCATTGAAAAATATAACATTGAAAAAATCTACACGGTGTTTGCAATCAGTAAGCGCAAATTTTAAATAAGATAAAGGGGAGTTAGATATGGGACGCGTTCAAGACAAAGTGGCATTGATCACTGGCGGCACAGCAGGTATTGGTTATGCCACCGCCGAATTAATGTGTAAAGAGGGCGGCAAAATTGTCATCACTGATTTGCGAGCAGTGGAGGGTGAAGCCTCTGCGCAAAAACTGCGTGATCAAGGATATGACGCAATGTTTCTCGAACAAAATGTGACCGATGAAGAGCGCTGGAAAGAGGTTGTCGCAGCAGTGGTTGAGAAGTACGGCCGCCTCGATATTCTCGTTAATAATGCCGGTGTCGGTGAGCAAACTGACCTTGAAGAAAGCGATTTGGCCCACTGGCGCTTTGTAAACTCGGTGAATATGGAAGCCGTATTTATGGGGACTCAAAATGCTATTAAGCAGATGAAGCTCAATGGCGGTGGTAGCATTATTAATATTTCTTCTATCGAAGGTTTGGTGGGTGATCCTCGCTTTGGCGCCTATAACGCCAGTAAGGGTGGTGTGCGGCTGTTTAGTAAATCGGCGGCCCTGTATTGTGCTGAGAAAAAATACAATATTCGCGTTAACTCCCTACACCCGGGCTTCACGGTCACGCCTATGGTTGATGGTGCTATTGATCAGTTTTCACCGGAAGACTCAGAACGTATCAATCGTGAAATTGTTATCGGTCATATGGCAGAGCCCATTGATCAAGCCTACGGCATTTTGTTTTTGGCCTCTGACGAGTCGCGTTACATGACGGGCACCGAGCTAGTTATCGACGGTGGCTTTACCTGCCATTAATACTTAGAGAGGACTGGTGATGGCTAGAGTACAGGACAAGGTGTGTCTGATTACCGGGGGAACTGCTGGTATCGGTTATTCGGCGGCAGAGTTAATGTGTCGTGAGGGTGGCAAAGTGGCAATTACCGATCTTCGCCCCAAAGAAGGTGAGGCGGCGGCTCAGACACTACGAGATCAAGGTTACGCGGCAATTTTTATCGAACAAGACGTCACCAGCGAAAGTCGTTGGCCAGAAGTTATTGCCGCTGTTGTCGCCGAATACGGCCGTTTGGATGTGTTGGTGAATAATGCGGGTGTTGGTGCTGCGACCGACCTTGAAGAGAGTGACCTGGCTCACTGGCGTTTTATTCAGTCGGTGAATCTGGAGGCTGTCTTTATGGGCACCCAAAATGCCATTAAGCAAATGAAGCTCAATGGTGGCGGTAGTATCGTCAATATCTCTTCGATTGAAGGCATTATCGGAGATCCGCGTTCGGCGGCCTATAATGCCAGCAAGGGCGGTGTGCGCTTGTTTACCAAGTCGGCAGCACTGTATTGTGCCGAAAAAAAATACAATATTCGCGTCAACTCAGTGCATCCGGGTTTTACCAAAACGCCGATGGCCGCCAGTGCCGGTGATTTGTTTGGTCCCGCCGATTTAGTGCGAATTCAGCACGAGATAGTTGTCGGGCATATGGCTGAACCGCAGGATCAGGGTTATGGCATTTTGTATTTGGCATCGGATGAGTCAAAGTATGTGACCGGTACTGAGCTGGTGATTGATGGCGGTTATACCTGCCACTAGTGCTGCATCGTCGAGGCCCGTGTGGAGGTAATCGTTGCCTCCCCCGGCGCTGGCGGCTTCATTTATTAGCGGATTGAAAGGGCTAATGTCATGCGTTCGATACTTTTACTGAATGCCAAGGGCGGTTGTGGCAAAACGACGCTGGCAACCAATATTGCTGCTTATTACGCTCAAAAGGGCAAGCGTGTGGTACTGGCTGACTTCGATCCCCAGGGTTCGAGTATGGACTGGCTGGCCGCTCGCCCGGTAGATCGACCGCGCATTTACGGTCTGGCGGCTTGGCAAGATAGAGTTCGCGTGCCGAAAAATACCGACTATTTAATTATTGATAGTCCAGCAGCGGTCAGCGGTCGTCCTTTGGCTAATCTGGTGCAGCGCGCAGATAGTATTTTGATTCCCGTCCTGCCTTCTCCAATTGATATTCGTGCAGCCGAACATTTTATCGGCCAGTTAAATGCGTTGCGGCGAGTGCTTAACACTCAGGTTAAACTGGCAACGGTGGCCAATCGAGTGCGGGAAAACACCTTGGTAGCAGGTGATCTCGATAATTATCTTGAGATGATTAAACTGCCCAATGGCAAAAAAGTGCCTTATTTGTCTTTATTGCGGGCTAGTCAGAATTATATACGTGCCGCCGAGACAGGTTTGTCTATTTTTGAGTTTTCGCCAGCTAGAACGGAATATGATCGGGACAGCTGGAAGCGAATTTTTCACTGGTTGAATAGTAAACGTAGTCTGCCAAACCCTCCGTCTTAGTGATACTTCAAGACAGCAAAGCGTCCACAAAAAAGCCGCGATTGTTCGCGGCTTTTTTGTGTTCAGCTAGCGAATCAAGTAGCAGTGGTACCACCATCAACGACAATCTCAGCACCGGTCACCCAGGGCGATTGATCACTGGCCAGGTACAGAGCGGCGTTAGCAATGTCAGAGGGCTGACCAATCATGCCCAGCGGTGTACTACGTTCAAAGGCATCTTTTACTTTGTCCGCTGAGGGCGCGAGGCCAGCATCGACGAAACCCTGTAGTACGCTCTGGCCCATATTGGTGGGGATCAGTCCGGGGTGGATGGAGTTGACGCGGATGCCATATTTTAGGCTGGCGAATTCAACGGCAGCCGCTTTGGTCAGCAGCTTAACGCCACCTTTACTGCCACAGTAGGCTCCGAGGCCGGAGTAGCCGCGTAGGCCGGCCACTGAGGACAGATTGATGATGGAGCCGCCTTTACCGGCAATACCACCGGGTTTCATGGCTTTACAGGCGTGCTTAAGACCGAGGAACACACCGCTGACATTGATGTCTAGAATGCGTTGAAAATCTTCTAGCGAGGTGTTTTCAAGCAGGGCGCAAATCTCAATGCCGGCGTTATTGATAACTACATCGAGTCCGCCAAACTGCTTGACGGTTTCGGCGGTAACGCGTTCCCAGTCCGCTTCGCTGGTGACATTGTGGGTTAAAAATGCCGCTTTACCACCGGCCTCTTCGATCTCTTTTACCGTGGCGCGGCCTAGATCTTCGAGAATATCGGTAATCATAATTGTCGCGCCTGCGCGTGACAGGGTTTTGGCAATTTCGGCGCCGAGGCCGCGAGCGGAGCCGGTAATTAACGCGACTTTACCTTCCATTGAAATAGAAATATTAGACATGAATGTATCCTTCTTTGGCAGTGGTGAGAACAAGAGCTCTTTGAAATTCGGCACCTAGTCTAGCAGCTTATTGCAGAGACTTATTCGGGCGCTTTATTGCGGTATTCGGAGGGTGAGCAACCGCACCATCGCTTGAAAGCACGTCGAAAGCTGGCCGTGTCTTGGTAGCCGAGATTCAGGCCGATGGAGTCAATGGAGTTGTCGGTATGGAGTAGGGCTTCGGTAGCCAGCTGCTTGTGGACCGAGTCACGCAGTTTACGGTAGGTGGTGTTTTCTGCCTGTAGGTAGCGAATAATGGTGCGCGATGAGACATTAAAGACCTTGGCCAAATCTTCCAGAGTAGGCATTTTATCGGGGTGGCGGCGCATTAACTCCAGCACATGGGACATGGTCAGATTGTTGGAGCGCATTTCCTGCATTTTTTGCTGTAGCTGGTCTTCGGCGAGTCTATGAATGTGCTGGTCGGCGGTAATGCAGCGCATGCTGAGTAGTGTTTTAGGCAAAATCATCATGTGCTTTTCGCCGTTAAAGCTGATTTCGCCAGAAAAGAAGTTGTTGTAATCGTCGGCGTACTCGGGTGGCGGAAAGCCAAAGAGAACCTTGGCGCAGCTAAGTGGCTGACCGCTGACAAACTCTAGGGCATTTTGAATCGTCAGCATCATCGCTTCGACCACGACAGTCTGAAACTCTGGGTTATCGTGGGTTTCTACAATTTCGATAATTACGTGGTCGCTGTCGTAATACACCTCGAGATCGCAAAAAGTAATAGCCGTGTGGTAGTACTTAGCCGCATCGTGAATAGCCTGGCCGACAGTCTCGCTGCTGATTACGGCTACACCCATGGCCCCGTGGCTGGAAATATGAATTTGCCGGCCGATCGATAAACCGGCGCCGGGCATATTTAAGGTCTCCATGAGCTCAAAAATGGCTGCAGAAAGAGGAGCGAAAGGAATTTTTTCAGAGGAGTTGTCTAGCTGCTCTTTACTGATGCCATGGCGGGCAAAACAGGCCAGTACTTCGTCGCTGTGGCCCATCGTATTGAATACCAGATTGGCATAAGCGGATGAAACAGAATGCCTGCTGTTAATGGCTGTGGGGTCTATTGGGGACGCCGAAGAGCTGGCTGAATTGTTGGTAGACATGAGCTAAAACCTAATCCACTGGGACACTAGTTTACGAATAGTTTTTGTGTAGCGCCCGAGTCCGACAGTCCTTCTGTTTGTGTACTGTTTATGTAATTAATGCCGTACTCGCGAGTCATTGTAGCTGATAAAAGTACGAATTTCTCCCGACAATTTAGCAAGTTATTGTCGATCTCATGGAGCTAAAATTAGCTTTTTCAGCGCTCTTAACGTTACGCAGAGGCTTCGGTCAAATCACTAAAGCCTTTGTGCCGGTGTTTTTGTACACTGACCATAAGCTAACGAGATACCGATAATAAAAAAAGGGGCGCAATAGTGAAAGTTGATAGTAGTTTTAGTTTCGGTGACAAGATGGATAACATTGACTCGATTAAGGAGGGTTATCGGGTCTTTGAAGGTCAAGGCTTTGATGGTGTGGTCACTGCCGAGATACAGAATGACCCCTTCCTTATTGTCGGTATGGGTGCGGATATTACCGAAAGGGTTGAGCTGCGCACCGGTATTGCCGTCGCCTTTGCTCGCAGTCCAATGACGACGGCCTACACAGCCCACGATTTAAACGCCTTCTCTAAAGGGCGTTTTACCTTAGGTTTGGGCTCGCAGATCAAAGCTCACGTCACCAAGCGCTTTGGCATGCCCTGGCATGGTCCAGCCAAACAAATGAGCGAATTTATTCGCGCCCTACATTCCATTTGGGATTGTTGGTACGACGATGAGCCTTTAAATTTTCGGGGTGATTGTTACAAACACACTTTGATGACGCCTGATTTTACCCCCAAAAACACTGAATATGGTCGCCCTAAAGTGGTGATGGCCGCTGTGGGCCCAAAGATGTTGCAAACTGCAGCCCGAGATGCCGATGGTTTGATTGTCCATACTTTCAGTACTCAACAGTTTATAGAGGAGCGCGTTTTACCGAATATTAACGCGACGCTGGCTGAAAGGGGTATATCACGCAGCGATTTTGAAATTTCTTTGCCACCCTTCGTTGTCACTGGTCAGACGGAAGAAGAATTCGAAGCCTGTAAGAAAAAGGTCAAATACCGCATTTCTTTCTACGCCTCTACCCCAGCGTATAAAACCGTGCTGGAGTGTCATGACTGGCAGGATTTACACCCGAAACTCAATCACCTTTCCAAGAATAATGGCTGGGATAAAATGCCCGAGCTAATTAGCGACGAAATGCTTGAAACCTTTGCCGTGGTCGGTGAACCGTTGCAGATTGCTGAGAAGATGAAAGCCCGCTATGGCAGTTTGGTCGATAGGCTCACTCTGGAGAACGACTTGCCCACCGATGTACTTGCCCAGCAGATGGCGATTATTCGAGGTTGACGTTGACGAGTGCTGATTGAGATGGCAGTTATCTCGTCCGCTTATAGTAGAGAAGCTATAGCAGGCGCTTTTTTAAGAAAATAACGTTGTCCGGCAGTGGGCGATGGTTGATGCTAGCGCAGTGAGTGTCGCATACTATGCAAACAGGTTGACAATTTCCGGCAGGCCACATTTTCTGGGTGCCGACGATAGAAATCACACTCAAATAAAAACGGAGAATAATATTATGGGTAATAGACTTGAAGGCAAAGTGGCGATTATTACCGGCGGTGCCAGCGGCATCGGTGAAGCGCACGCACATCTTTATGCTAGTGAGGGCGCAAAAGTTGTCATCACCGACGTGCAGGAAGACCTGGGTGAACAGGTGGTCAGTGCGATTAAGAGTGAAGGAGGCGATGCTATCTTTCTTCGTCAGGACGTCACCAGCGAGTCCGATTGGGCGAATGTCGTTCAAACCACCGTTGAAAAATATGGCGCCATTACGACCCTAGTGAATAATGCAGGTGTCGGTAATTTCACCGGTGTCGAAGAGGAAACGCTTGAAGGCTTTAACCGAGTTGTCGCCATCTGCCAAACGGGTGTCTGGTTGGGCATGAAGGCTTGTATGCCTGCTTTAAAAAAGTCGGGTAACGGTGCCATCGTTAATATCTCATCACTGTTTGGCATTATTGGCACGCCAAGCATGATCGCCTACCACGGTGCTAAAGGTGCAGTGCGCTTGATGACCAAATCGGCGGGCCTGGAATATGCCCAGCAGGGTGTCAGAGTTAACTCTGTTCATCCCGGTATTATCGAAACACCATTGGCTAAAACGATGGGTGATGAGCAGATGCAGGCAATCATTGCTTCGACTCCAATGGCAAGAGTGGGGCGGCCCATCGATATTGCTACCATGTCTTTATTCTTGTGCACTGACGAAGCGGCCTTTATTACCGGTGCTGAGTTTGTGGTTGATGGAGGCTGGGGGGCGCAGTAAGTTGTAGTGCTCACTGACGCCTGGGCAATAGCCTTATTCAATATTGGTTGTAACGAAAGTGGCTGTAACGTAACAGGGCTTGATCCTATAAGGCGTGCTCTATCGACGTGGTAGATGTCACTTTGCCTTGTTTGTAGATTATTTTTTATCCCGAACCGACAGTACTGCGCCGCACATCGGGTTTAAATATCACGTGTTTAAGGGGTCGGCTCTTAAGCCAGGGGGAGAGCCGACAGCCCTAAAAGACATCAATAAGGGTAGTGCCACTCACACCTTGAAGCGGCCCCAGAGGATTCTTGCGTAGTTTGTCGCCGCTAATAATGGGGTCCCCACTCCACACTTTGTAGACCACGATACCATCGCTCAGCACAATCAGCGCGTTAAACGACCAGCCTGAGACGATGGTGCGCCGTTTAAAGGTCAAGAGATCCATGAAAACATTGCCGATCCGCTTGGTCTTGGCCTTTTGGGGGCGCGCCTCATAGGCCTGGCAGAGATTGCGTGATTGAATACAAAAGCTGAGGCCGGGGTCGAGATCGTCGAGGGTGATCGACTGATTGGGCATAAAGCGTTGGATAATATCGAGATAGGACAGAATCCTGATATTGGGCTGGGTATAAGGGTCGTAACCCAGGCCCTTGAGCTCTTCTAGGGTGGTCACGTAGGGGGTTATTTTTTCATAATCGGCCATGGCCTCAGAGAAGCTATTCCAGCGCGAGCGGGTGGTGTCTTCTGTTCTGGGTAGGGCATTGCTACAGGCATAGAGACTTAACCCTAATAATATGGCGGCGAGTAAGCGAGTTTGCTGGCTTAGGTTCAGTATCATTGCTATCGGTCTAAGTTGTAGAAGCCAATAGTAAAGGAAGTTAGTACTTATACCTTGAATTTAATCGTTGACGGTAAATTTTGTCATTGAAGGTTTGACGAGGTGTTCTGCTCGGATTTTGTGCTAGCTAGGTTTTGTGGCTATAAGCCATGGACGAGCGTAGTAAGCTCAATTTGGCATGGGGTTCAATCGCCATAATTTCGCAACCGATAGCCTGTAATTGCCGATTCTTCTTTTCGGGTTTACTCCAGACCACGCGCAGGCCGAGCTCAATAGTTGTCTGTCCCTGATTGGGGTGGGGTAGGTCGACCGAAACCAGGCGTCGCTGGTTGGCCGGCAGAGCTAAGCCTGAAAACAGCATAAAACCATTGGTGGAAATGTCACCAATGTAACCAATGGTTGTTTTATTGACGATGTCGTAAACCTTGGCAAGGGCCGTATAGGCCGTTCGGGGCGGGCGTGGGCGAAGGTTTTCCAGCTCGCAAGGTTGGGATTTGAGGTCTTTTAGGCAGACTTCTCGTGGATTAAGTTGTTTCACCCTGGAATCTCGATAATTAAAAAAATTAACAAGCCTTCAATGAATTATAACCATGTCACGAACGTAAACCCTGGATCCCTAGAAGGGAGGGTAATGCATTGTGCGATTTCCCTGTTGTACGAGGCCTTGATAGTTACGGCGCGACTCACTTACGCCGATACTGATCTTAGCACGGCACTTCGCGCGGTGAAATAGACGCGAGTAGCAGTCAGGCTAGCGGTTAAAATCAGGGCTATGACGATACCTACCCAGAAACCTTCAACGCCCAACGCGGGGCCCCACAAATTAGTTAGCGCGAGGGAATAAGCAAGGGGAAAGCCCACCAGCCAATAACCAATACAGGCCAATAGCAGCGTGATATGGGTATCTTTATAACCGCGAAGGGCGCCATTGCCGCCGATATTGATAGCGTCGAACACGCGAAAGATTGCGGCATAAACAAGCAGCGCTGCGGCCAGCTCCTGCACGGCAGTATCAGGGGTAAACAGGGCGGCAATTTGTTCGCGAAATAGCAGTACAAATGCCCCCTGACCGAGGGCGATCACCGATGTTAGCCCAAGTCCTGTGAGGCAAATTCGTTGTGCCTGACGCGGTCGTTGCAGGCCTATTTCATGGGCCACCAGTATCGATATTGCTTGCGAAATACCCATCGGCACCATAAACATCATCCAGTCAAAGGAAATTGCCACCGAATGACCGCTGACAGTGACGGCACCGAGGTGGGCGATGAGCAATGGAATCAGCAAAAAAAAGCCGCCTTCTGCCAGTATTGCGCCTCCAATGGGCAGGCCTACACGCAAGGTTTCCTTAATGCGTTGACCGTCGATAGCTTGTCGTGCGTTCAATAACTGATAGGTTTGCAGGGTGCTTGCCAGGCGAACGTAGAGGGTTTCACCGCCGACAATAAACAGTGAAACAAAAAATGTTGCCCAGCCACAGCCTGCGCCGCCGAGTGCGGGTAACCCCCAATCACCCATAACCAATGCGTAGTCGAGCGGAATATTAATGGCAAACCCTACCAGGTTAAAAACCATGGCCGTGCGCGCTTGACCCATACTTTCAAAAGTGGTGCGAAAGGCCATGATGAAGGGTAATAAAAAAGCGCTGCCGATCATGGGGAGTAGATAGCTTGTGGCAATACTGGTGATTTCTGCAGGGCTGTCGAGTCGAGGTAAGAGGGCAATGCCGGCGCCGATGAAAACACTACTAAGCAAGCCTAAAGGCAGGCATAACCACAGGCAGTTTTGAAATTGCCCTCTCAGTGCAGTGGTTTTTCCAGCACTAAACAGTTGACCGATAATCGGGCCATTGCCGAGAATAATGCCAAGCACCAGCATGATGGAGAGGTTAAAAATGGTGCTACCCAGAGTGACAGCGGCCAGGTCGTTGGTGCTGAGGCGTCCGGCAATAATAATATCGGTCACACTCATCCCGACGATGGCCAGTTGTCCGACGGTAATCGGCAATGCCAGTTTGACCATTTGTGCGCTAGTTGCGGTGAAGGTGTTATTTGCTGGGGTTAAGGGTGGCATAGCTGGGCTTAAGGTCGAAAGACGTTATTATGGTAACAGTGGTGTGTATCCTCGGGGTTAACCGCGGTGGTTTTATTTTGCGCCTGATGTGGATGATATTTTCAAGGTTGATAACAGATGACGAAATATAATGTGATGACAGAGGCCCGCTTATGAATGGCTTTGAAATGAGCTCCTTATTTTTGTTAGAGGTTTTTGTCGATTTTTTACTGTTCATGCTGGGTGTTGGCCTTCTCTCTATTCTTTATATGTATGTCGCGGATTCGCGTCAGACTAAACACGCAATTCGTCGCAACTTCCCAGTGATTGGCCGCTTTCGTTATTTTTTTGAACACCTGGGTGAGTTTTTTCGACAATACTTTTTTGCCATGGACAGAGAAGAAATGCCCTTTAATCGCGCCAAGCGGTCATGGGTTTATCGTGCGGCGAAAGACGTTGATGCCACGCTCGCTTTTGGTTCGACCAATAATATTAGCGAACCGGGGGTAGTTTTATTTGTGAGCCATCCATTCCCAACATTAGCTGAGGATTACGCGGCTTCTCAGCCAATGACTATAGGCCCTTATTGTCGAGAACCTTATATTGCAGGGTCTTTTTTTAATGTTTCGGCAATGAGCTTTGGAGCTATTTCACAACCGGCAGTGAGCGCCCTGTCGCAGGGGGCCGCTAAGGCGGGATGCTGGATGAATACTGGAGAGGGGGGATTATCCTCTCACCACCTGCAAGGTGGGGCCGATATTGTCTTTCAGATTGGCACCGCTAAATACGGTGTGCGTGACGCTGCGGGTAAGCTGGATGACGAAAAACTTTTGGCCGTGGCAGCACATGCTCAGGTCAAAATGTTTGAGATAAAAATAAGTCAGGGCGCAAAGCCAGGCAAGGGCGGCATCCTCCCAGGCGTTAAAGTGACCGAGGTGATTGCGATGACCCGGGGTATACCCATTGGGGAGGATTCCATTAGCCCCAATGGCCATATTGATATTCGCAACGTCAACCAGTTGCTGACAATGATGGCGCATATTCGTGAGCTCACCGGCAAACCTGTGGGCTTTAAACTAGTCGTTGGGGGCACGGGTTTTTTTGATGACCTTTGTGAGGCGATAAAGCTGCACGGTATTGAGCAGTTCGCCCCCGATTTTATAAGCCTGGACAGTGGTGATGGGGGTACAGGAGCGGCGCCACCCAGTTTGCTCGACAGCGTTGGGCTAAGTATTCGAGAAACCTTACCCATGGTCAACGATAAGCTGATCGAGCAGGGCCTGCGCGATAGAATACGGCTAATTGTCGCGGGTAAACTGGTCACCCCCACGGATGTTGCCTGGGCGTTGTGTGCCGGTGCTGATTTTATTGTTTCGGCGCGTGGTTTTATGTTTGCTCTGGGTTGTATTCAAGCCATGCAGTGCAATAAAAATACATGCCCCACCGGAGTCACCACCCATAATAAAGACCTGCAACGAGGGCTTGATCCCGGTGATAAGGCGGCTCGTGTGGCAAATTACGTGAAGAATATGGAGCAGGAGGTTGGCACTATAGCCCACTCCTGCGGTGTTCACGAGCCGAGACAACTCAGTCGTCGCCACGCTCGCATGGTCACCGAACTGGGTCAATCGGTCCCTCTCGATGTGTATTATCGTAAGCAGAGGGAGCAGAACCCCGTCTTTTTCCGCTCTGGTGCGGCAGAGCAGTCGGTCTTTGAAAAGTAGGCTTGCTCTCAGTCGTAATTATTGGGGAATTTTTTCAAATATGACTTCTCTAATCCCCTAATTCCTCTATCACACAGCATAAGAGAATCTCAGCATGGGCAAGGTGGCGCTGTTTTATACAATTCTGCACGATGCTATTTTTGATCGTATGAAGTGGCTCGACGGTCTGCCGCCGTTGTTATTTCGCTTGTATTTAGCGCCAATAATGATTGCCGCTGGTCTGCACAAATGGCACAACTACGAAGATATGGTGGCCTGGTTTGGCAATGTCGACTGGGGTTTGGGTTTGCCTGCACCGGGAATCATGGTGAGCCTTGCTATTTTTGCCGAGCTGGTTGGCGGCGTGGCCTTATTGATTGGTTTGGCTGTGCGTTGGTTTACTATACCCCTGATAATTTCCATGGCAGTGGCGATGATGACGGTGCACTGGGAGCATGGCTGGTTTGCCATTGCACCGGGCAACCCTGAAACCAGCACTGCGAAAGTCCTTGCTGATATTGGTATCCCCGCAGCTCAACGCAGTCTGGAAAACAGCGAGGAAGTGGGTCGGCGCGTCGCCGTTGCTAAAAGCCTCCTCAAAGATAATGGCAACTACAGTTGGTTGACGGAAAAAGGCAACTTTGTGGTGCTCAATAACGGGATTGAATTTGCCGCCACTTATCTGATCATGCTACTGAGTTTGCTCTTCACTGGCGGTGGTCGTTTTGTTAGTTTGGACTACTGGTTGAAACGACATTTTTGGCAGCATGATGAAGACTAATTGCAGCCCCTAGTATGCGAGTAATGTCAGGCCTGCAAGGCTTTTAGGCTGTGCTATAATCCGCAGCTTTTTCACCCGCGCTGTCTTTTTGAGCAGCGCCCTATCCGGCACAGGCATGAGCGAAGAAAAACAAGCAAGTCCCCAGAGCAGTAGTGACAAGCCCCAGGCTTCCGCGGCGAAATCCGAAAACAACACCGGCAAAAGTAGCGATAAGAGTGGGGATAAGCCCCAGGCGACTCGTCGTCGGCGAGGTCGTGGCGGTCGAGGTGGTCGCAATAGGGGCGGTTCCAGCTGGAAACTCTCGCACTTCAAAGTGGAACCCGTTGAAGGCAAGGTACGCTTCCACGATCTTGATCTTCCCGATACATTGATGCATGCAATTGCCGATACTGGCTTTCAATATTGTTCCCCGATTCAGGCGCGTTCATTACCTCTGACCCTGCGGGGCCATGATGTCGTGGGTAAGGCGCAGACGGGTACCGGTAAAACAGCCGCCTTTTTGGTGGCTATTATTGACGACCTACTTAAGAATCCCATTGAGCATGAGCGCTTCGCCGGTGAAGCGCGTGCGCTGATTATTGCTCCGACCCGTGAGTTGGTCATGCAGATCGCCGAAGATGCTCGCACCTTAAGCAAATATTCTGATTTGCACGTGCACACCCTGGTGGGTGGCATGGATTACGATAAGCAGCGTCGACATCTGCACGAAAAGCACTGTGATATTTTGGTGGCAACACCGGGGCGTTTGATGGATTTTTGTGGCAGCAATGATGTCTATCTCGACCGCGTCGAAGTGCTGGTGATCGACGAGGCCGATCGCATGCTCGATATGGGCTTTATCCCCCAGGTTCGACGTATTGTGCGTCAGACGCCACGCAACGATCACCGTCAGACGCTGCTCTTTTCTGCGACATTTACGCCTGAGGTCGAGAGCCTGACCGAACAGTGGACACGGGATCCCATTAAAATTGAAATCGAACCCGACCACGTGGCGACGGATTCAGTCACACAGAAAATTTTCATTACGCAAACCCGTCAAAAACGTGACCTCCTTGTGAACCTGCTCAAGGGTGAGGATGTAGAAAGCGTTATCGTTTTTGCCAATCGTCGCGACCAGTGCCGTCGACTGCAGGAATTTCTCGGCAAAGCAGGCTTCAGTGTTGGCCTGCTTTCTGGTGAAGTGGCGCAGAATAAGCGTGTGCGCACTTTGGATGATTTTAAGTCCGGTAAAATAAAAGTGTTGGTAGCTACCGATGTCGCTGGGCGAGGTATTCATATTGATGGCATTAGCCATGTCGTCAACTTCACTCTGCCCGAAGAGGCGGAAGACTATGTGCACCGCATTGGCCGCACGGGGCGAGCGGGTAAAACCGGCACCTCTATTAGTTTCGCGTGTGAGGACGATGCTTTCTTGCTGGAGCCTATTGAGGCTTTGTTAGGCGAAAAGCTCGCTTGTGAGCAGCCGCCGGAAGACATGTTGGTTCGCGTTAAAATCGAGCACTAAGCACGCACAATATAGCCCGATCTGGATTCACTCTTCAGACCGGGCTTTTTTATGCCCGTTTCTTTCTTCAATTAGTCGCTTTGCTTGAGGTGTTGAACCCAGAGCGATGTTGCGCCAGCAACGGCGGCGGGCATCACCAGTAGATTCAATAGTGGCACAGTGCTACCCAGCAGCACTATCGAACCAAAGGGGAATGATAGGCCTTTATTACTGCCTGCTCGTTGACGTACTGTCTTGAAATTAACGCCGTTAATATCGGCGGGGTAATCCAAATACTGCAAGGCCAGTGACCAGGCACCCCACGCAAAGGCGATGGTGGGTACGACAAAATTGACCAGTGGAATAAAAGACAGCACCAGGCAGAGCAGGAGTACACCCAGCAGACGGGGCAGAAAATAACCCAGTTTTTGTATTTCTCGCACAAAGGCTTGCCAGGCAATAACGCTGGCTGTTTTAAAAGTGAGAGGCGCTTCATCTTGTTTGCCACTGAGCTTGATATAAACGGCATTCGCCAGCAAGCCGTAAAAAGGAGAGGCGATAAGGTTGCCGACCAGCGTAAACGTGTAGGCGTAACAAACGGCTAATAATAGACCGAATAAAAGTCGAAAGAGCCAGGCAATAAATTCTAACCAGCCGGGCAGGTAATTGAGTAGCCAGCTCATTAGTTCTTCAAATTGCTGTATGGCGTACAGTGTTAAGCCAACAAATAAAGCCAAATTCAATACAAGTGGGATAATCACCCACGGCCGAACTCCCGGTGCGGCGAGTAGCCTGAACCCTTTGAAAAAATGTGTGACCCCCATACTTTTGCCCCTTTATGAGCACGTTTAAGTGATGACTATTGTAGGTTCTCACTGGGGATTTTGTCGCCCGTTTTAACTGGTCAGCAGGTACTTTGCTAAGTGGGCTCAGCGATGCCAGAATACGTGCCCCTAATTTGATAAAAGAAGCCGCAATGAGCAAGCCTCTCGATGGTTTACGTATTCTTGATTTAACGCATATGCTGTCGGGGCCTTTTGGCACGGTGACCCTGGCCGACCTCGGCGCGGAGGTGATTAAAATTGAACCCCTTGAAGGTGAACGTACGCGGCGCTTGCTCGCCAATGACCCGAAGCACTCCATCGATGGTATGGGCGCCTACTTTATTAACCTCAATCGCAATAAGAAAAGCGTCGCCATTGACCTAAAAGGTGAAGCGGGTAAAGCTCTGTTTTACGAGCTGGTCAAAAAGGCCGACATCGTTTTCGATAATTTCAGTGTTGGTGTCACGCAAAAACTCGGTATTGACTACGCCGTATTAAAAGACATTAACCCGCGCATTATTACTTGTTCTATTACTGGCTTTGGTTCTGAAGGTCCCGGAAACCATCGCACGGCGTTTGACCAGGTAGTGCAGGCCTACGGCGGCAATATGTCGATTACCGGTGACAGCGCTGAACACCCCTTGCGCTCCGGTCTGCCCATTGCCGATTTGGGCGGTGGCATGTTTGGCATGGTCGGCGTGTTGACCGCGCTGTACGAACGTGAGCGCAGTGGCGTGGGTCAGCATGTTGATATTTCTATGCTCGACGGTCAGATTGCCATGCTCAGTTACATGGCCACCATGTATTTTCTCTCTGGCGAAGACCCCGAGCCCATTGGCAATTCTCACTTTGTGCATGTGCCCTACAACAGCTTTAAAACCAGCGATGGCTTTATCGTTATCGCGGTGATTTTTGATCACTTTTGGACCGGCCTGCTTGAAGTGCTCGATTGCGATGCACTGCGTAAACCCGAGTATGACCATCAACCTGGCAGACTTGCTGATAAAGCCTTTATTGAAGGTCGAGTGGCTGAAATTTTAGCCACCAAAACGATGGCCCATTGGCTGCCTTTGCT
>JBFHDT010000002.1:0-19922 GCA_041584575.1 Porticoccaceae bacterium | reverse complement strand
GCCTGAACGTGATTTTTTCCATGCTTCAACAGCATCAATGTTCTGTTCATCTGGCATATCATTATTTCTTTTTAATTTACTAAGTAATACTCAGCATTGGCACCAACACGATCGACTCAATATCAGGGGAATACTTGCTAATGGTTCGTTCCATCCTTTATCTTTTTAACTACATCGGCAATGTCCGCTTTGGGTCGCAATGAGATGCTTTTTCCCCTTGGATTATCAACATTCAAGAATTAGGTCTCACCCATATTTCCATAATGCCTCATCACTTCAACCACCTGCGCAGACTGCCAACTATCAATCTTCGCTCCATGAACTCCATCCTTTTTAGCTCTGAGGTCTTCAACACCCAACACTTTCGTTAGCGCATCTAACGATGGCCCTCGGTGACTGCACTGAAGATTCATTGCCTGCGCCCAGGGAATAGCCGCTTTCTGGCTACAAAATACACCTTTGATAGAAGGTATATTCAGATGGTATCGGGCGACATGGTCGAGCAGGATAGGCCAATCGAAACTGGCATTGTGAATCACGATTAGCTGATCCTTTAGGTAGCTGGCAATCTGGCCCCACTGGGATTCAAAGGATTCAAACTTGGCGGCCTGTTCGTTGCTGATGCCATGCACTGCTTGCGCTTCTTCTGAAATAGGCCTCTGCGGTCGTATTTCAAACTCTATTGATTCAGCAATCTCTCGGTTCCTGACCACTGTGATACCTAAGGTGACAATATCCGGCAGGCCTTTTTCATCGGGGAGGCCGGTGGTTTCGGTATCGAGAACGAGGTAATCGTCCGGGAGTTGGGTAAAGATCCATAACAGTTCGTTGTACTGAGATGTCATCTCCTGCCACTCCCATCCAGGGATTCAACCTTTACGATGGCTCCCGCCTCATAGTGGTAACGCAGATACCGCCAGTGGATGGCATCGGATAAGACTTTAGGTCGCATGACTCCAATGCATTCACCCTCAACGCGAACACTTTGATAATACACACCGAAGCTTTTGGCCTTTTTGAGCACATCCCCGGTCTGCTGCGATTCGCCATAATCATTGAGGTCGTAAATTGCAGAGTCTTCCAAATGACGAACATCATGCAGGGTTTCCGGGCCAAGGTGCGCACGGATCACACGCATCTCCTGGGTGGTTTGTTCAATCCGGGATTCGCGGAGGAAGCGAGCACGGTGGAATGAGGATTCAGCGATCGAGACTGATTCGTCAGCCGAACAATAGTAGATGCCAAAGTCCCGATTGAATCTGCCACCTCGACCATCGACCGGAGGGTGGGTAAAGGCGGCCATAATCCAGGACGCACCATCGCCATAAACGCGATCTTTGGGTGCTACCAGGCGAATATCACCCACTTCATCTCGTAGCCTTGGGTTCGTCAACGACTCCACCGCGAACAAGACTTCCCAATCTTCGGGAGAAGATACCCGCTCAAAGAGATTGATTTGGGGATAGCGAGACAATATTACCCGATAGACAAGGTCATCGACCTCGCTAAGTGGCAACACGCTCGGATCAATCACTAACCGCCCCGCTCGGCATCAAGAAAGTTCCTGACCAGAGCCAAATCAGTGACCTGACCAGCTAAAACACGATCCAACGGAGCGCTACCGTTGAAGGCCGGATTATCATTGGGCGTTGTTAGCCAGCGGTCTGCCAAAACTGAATCGGGTAACAGGATTTCCAAAGACTTGAAGATACCGAGTATATAACTGGCCCGCTCCAGAAGATCCCGAGTCAACTTGGCTTTTTCAGGATGGTTTTTCCAGTTGTACAAGGTTTTCTCGTTACTCAAACCCAGCAGTGTCATTTGCTGCGCACCCGTTAGGCTCCATTGAGCAAAAATAGTGAAAATTGCCGGCAGCAATGAGCCTGCAACGGCTGGACCACGCTGAAGTAGCTGTTCTGCTTGAGCTATCATAAGCACCCCTCAACTGTAATGGTATAGTGTAAATAGATAGGCCCACCCTATCAAACTGTATTAATACAGTCAAGCAGGGTCATAATCCTCTTAAAGGTATTTTTTAAACGTACTCGCCGTCACGGTAACGGCAAGACCAAACCCGATAGCAAAAGGAAGGATCACCCAGGACGGGTGCAGGCTGAACGGCAACGCCAGATACAGCACCCAGGCGATAATCACCAAAGGAAAAGCTGCCTTCTTGGCATAGTGATAAACAAAGGAGCTTTCCCTTCCGCCGCCCCAGCGTCTGAGATCACGACGCACCAGCCCATCAACGAGGGCCACCCCGGCAAATAGCCCAAATACCGGCGTCGCCAATGTCAGAATAGCCAGTCGTACGGCAAAAACCTGAGTCATTTGCATGGCCGCTAGAATAAACTCTGCCACTGGGCGGTAAGCATGATGCAACGTTGCTCGAATCCCCTCTTCGCCTGTGCTGGGCACGGGTGCCACCCATTCGATAAGATCCGCAAATCGAGTGAGTTCAAACAGGACATGGTAAAAGCGGCCCGACAAACCCCTGGCAAAGCGCAGGGGGTCTGATGTCAGCAAACTGCGACGAAAATCCGCATTGAGATAATTCAATTCCACCGCCAACATCTGCCGGCTGTGCGCCGATCCTTGCTCTTCCCACCAAGACACCATGCCAATCCACTCGATGACGATGGAAAACAGCAACGACAGTAATAGCCACTTCAGCGCTTGTGCCAGCGCGGTGAGAATTCGGGAGAATGTCCCAGGTTGGGAAAGGGGTCGGCGGGGATCAGTCGCCTCAGCCATCGGGGATACCCGCACTCTCTCTGGACGAGTCGTGGTAGTCAGACACACCCATCTCTACACCCTCCGCTTCGGCGTGCCACCAGGTTTCCCTGACACGATACCAATGGTCATTGGTGATATAGGTACGTTTCATCGCCTCGGCAATCTCCGCAAAAGCCTCTGGCATGGCATCATCACCTCGAGTATCTGGCAGTGGCATACGAATTTTCCAGAGGTGCCCGCCCTCCAACAAAGCAAAGGCCTGGCCTTTGGGTAACGACACCATGTCGGCGGCCGTTAGCATGGGCACTTCAGAGACACTGATACGATCTTCATTACGAGAACTAAAGTCGACACCCGAGCTGGGATCCGATGAATCATCCACACCGGACACACTCATCAAGCTAAAGACTTCAACCCGAGGTAATTGTTCAGTGAGCATCTCTGCAGTAGCCAGCTCTTTGACCCGCAGCATAATCATGGTATTAAAGTTACCCGCCACCTGCCCTGCTTTGGCTTTATTACCTATCCGCGCTTCCACATCTGACCAAGTTTGCGTGTAAGCAGTCACCTGAAACCCCGCTCCACCGGCCTTATTCAACAGGGGCACAAACTCGTCGCCAATTAATTCATTGAACTCATCAGCATGCAAAGAGATGGTCGGGGTTAATTGTTTATTCGTCGGGGGCGGATTCTTTTTTGAATCATCTTTCATATTTGTTTCGGCATTTTCTGGTGTGACGCCATGTTTATAAATATGCCCTGCCACAGACACTAAATCCGCAAACATGGAGTTACCGACGGCGCTCGCCACCGTGGTATCGGTGAGTGCATCAAGGCCCACATAAACAATACCCTTGCGACGAATAACATCCATCCATTCAAAGATCGGGCGATCATCTTCTTCATCCTGATAGTCGGGCGAAATCAGGGCTGCAATATTGCCGGTGGTGAGTTTTTCCATTAACGGGCCGACGGAGCTAACAATCTTGTCAAAATACGTCTTGTCGTATTTAAACGCCGATACCAGGCCATCCAAGACGGGATCATAAACGTCCTGATGCTGGAGGAAGCGCATCAGCGCGATGGCATCAATAGATCGCCCCCGTAGCGATACCGGCAAATTGCGTTCCTTAATCGTACTGGCTAATTCTTTAACCTGCTCTTCCCAATCATCAAGATCGGAATGCTTGGCGCAGTGCTGGGCGTACTCGACAAACAAAGGCTCAATATCATTAATGTAACGACGGATCTGCTGGTAGTCGGGGCGACGTTTCAAAGCCACAAGGGCGCGGGCAATGATATTGACGAAGCGCCAGGCAAATTCCTTGAAGGCTGCGGAATTACCTTCACTGGGTAATTGATTGGCCACCCGGGTAGCCACTTCAGTAATCCGTGAAAAATTACCGATAGCATTGTAGCGAGCTGATATATGGGGAAAGCCCAAATGAAACAGGTAAAAATCATCTAAGCGCCCTGCACGTTTGGCTTCCGCATAAATACGGCGTAGCAAGTCGGCATCACCTTTGGGATCAAAGACAATAACCACGTCGCCACGGTGAATATCCTGGGTAATCAGTACTTCTGCCAACCGGGTTTTACCGACACGCGTAGTGCCTAACACCAGGGTATGGCCAACACGCTCACCGAGATCCATCCATACCGGCTGTTCTTTAAGCTCTACGGCATGGAGTGCCGCTTTACCACCGACCGCTGGTAATGGCGCCAAAGGGTTCCACCACGAACGGCTGCGCAGGCCTTTGGCAAAGAGCGAAAGTATCGGCACCTTCTCCCAGGCCACCTCCTTTTGCCTTGCCCAATGATAAGCCCTCCCCGGCTGCACATAGCGTTGCACCTCCGGCTTCAGCGTGTCACGCAAACGCTGGGTATGCTGCTGCGCCCAACGAAAACCTTTTCCCAAAAACAATTTATGCTGACTCACGGATATCCGATCGGCACGAAATCGATAGTTCGGCAAGCGACGCATATTGCGTTGGTAGCGCAATATCTTCCACGCCTGCTTTGCCCTGATTCCAGCAAAAACAAACAAGCTACAGCCCGTTATGTAGGCAACACCGGGTGGCATCATCAGCGCCCAGGGTGCCAGAAAGGCAATAATGCCCGCTGCAAAGGCCACGCTCATCGACCACAGCTCAACCGGTGGTCGCAGCAGCGCCTCTATAGGATGAGCACTCACTGCTCAATGCCCCGCGACGTAATCAATACCGGGTAGTGAACAATGCCCAGCACCTTCGCAATATCTGTGGCCGACCCGAGGGTAATGGATAGGCCCTGGCCAAGCTCAGCGATACAGCGCACATCCGCTTCGTTTTCAGCCTGAATCAACATGCCGACGGCACCCAGTTTCAACAGCTCTGCCTTTCGCGTTTTTAACCAGCGATGCGACAGGTCATCCGAGCCCACTAAGAAAAAGGGTCGCGCATTACCGAGGGCCAGACGCTTAAACGCATCTTGTGAGCCAGTGCTTGTAAGGATGGCACCGGGGCTGAGTTCCGGCGAACTAATGGGTAGAAGATTACTGATCTGCCCTGGCCCCAACTGTCTACTCGCGCTTGCAGGATAAACTGTATTTATCGGTGCGGGACGAGATTCAATTTGCTGTATCGCTTGTAGGAAGGGCGCAATCGGGCGGGTCTGTCCGGAATCATAAATAACGCGCAGCTGCGCTACGGCTGACACCGGCAGCGCAAGCAATAAGAATAGAGCTGTAAATAAAGGAGTATTTTCTCTTTTCATGTGGAGCCTTCCTGTAACTTATCGTTCCTACTCTTGCGTAAGTTGCTGCCAATAAGCGGTGACGCGCTGGCTATATCGTTGTGCCCTGGGTGGGTTATTGGGGGCGTGGTAGCAACCGACACGTTTCTGCCAATTCAATTTGCTAACGTGGCACCCCTTGAGAATTGAGGCCCCCACGCGCAGGTTGTGATAGGGCTCCAATGCCTGCCAGGGAGAACCCAGGGCCTGTTGGTGGTAACGCCAGTTGATTTGCATCAGCCCGATATCTACTGAGCGCTGCTCACTGGCCAGGGCGTGCTGCAATGCACGCCAAGCCGCCTTGCGTGATGGAAAATACTGGCCCTTCCCATTGACGTTCAGTGTCCAGGGCCAGGGGCGCAATTGATCTTCACTCAAACTGCTCTGACCACTTTCAGTCAACGCCACGGCATACAGCAAGGTTGGGGGTAAATCCTTTTCCAGGGCTATCATCCGGTAGGCAGGCGGCACCTCATCGGCCCGCAGCCCACTCAACGTATCAACCGCCAGAATGATGACCATTAGCCAATGCTTTTTATCACCGCTCTTCACTCTCGGCGTCAGAACCGGGCACTGGACAGCGGCGACACTACGTCACCGCGACGACGAAGTACGGCCGGGCGTTGATCCAATGGCTGAGCAAGGTTTTGGGCAAGCTTACTAAGCGCTCCGGCATCGACGTTCAAGGTGACACGACGTTGATGCACCCAGGCGGGATCTATATTTCTCGACCCAGCCCATTCACGGATGCCCTCTTCATTACCCGAGGCAACATCCAGCAGGTAGATATCAATACCATCGATAATCGACAGCTTGCCAAGTAGACGATCCAGAATGACATCACAGGCAATACAGTCCATCGTGGTAAAAAATAGTAGGCGATCAACAGAGTCCAATACCCTCTCCGAAGTTATTTTTTTCTGTGCTTGATACATTGCAAGTTTCACGGCATCAATTAATTGCGTCTGAGGAAAAAGACGCTGTTGCGCCTCATCATAGGCATGCTGAAAAGCCAGAATACGCTCGGCATCTTCGCGCATCATCAGCGCCCATTGCTCGGCGTAGAGGCGTCGCTCTCCAGCATTGCGTGCATGAATACCCAGCACCTCAAGTGGCGATAAGGTAGAGGGGCTGACACTGCCACGAATGCCTTGCATAAGCGTCTGGTAGCGCTGCCAATCCTCACCACTCAGATCCCAGTGTTTGGCACGAACTGACTCAGTAAGGCGGAAGTTTGTATTTCCGGTTTTGACTGATTCAGGATTCAAGCCTTGCTGTTCAGTGCCAATATCACTTTGGGCTATTGAGGGCCAACTAAATCCCAACAGTAAAGCCGTGATAAGAGAACACGCCATGGCGCTTACTCGCTGACTACTCATTCACTAAAGCCCCGCCAAAAGTAGGTGGGGTAAGATCACGCTCAATAGCCTGTGCGTCATGCTGATGGCAAACGATGACATTCTTTTGCGGTTTTTGTGGTAGTACCTGAATCACCTCATTTTCAAGCAGCTTTAACGGCACCTGATTCACCGCCTCTTGAGAGACACCGAAGGTCATTACACCCATCAAAATAAACACAGCGATGGCGACGTTCACTTGATGCTCCCTGTTTTACGCTTTTCATTCGATGCAACGGTATTCAGCTCTTGATGATCGGCACTCGCATAGCAGCGCTCAAAAGCAATCAATCGATGCACCGGGTCATGCACCAGCACAAAGGAAGAACCGGCTAACAACAAAACCACATCCCTTAAAGGCAAGGCCTGGAATTGGCGGTGGGCTTTGGGTAGTGGCAACTGCAACATCTCTTTCACATCCTTTGTTAGTTGATCGGGAGACGCCAAGCGGTAGCCTGAACCCTTAATCACCCATTCCAGGGCACCACCGACAGTGGTGATCTCATTCGGCACGCGCAGTGCTTTAGCAACCGAGAGTAGGTCTTGCTGCCCGACCATTAGGTGTGGACGAAGGACGGAATAACGCGCCACTTGCTGATTCGTTAGCGCTTTGGTGGGGGTCTTGGTGGGGATATTAGTAGCGACCTTGGTGAGTGCTTCGGAGAGAGCCTCGCTATCAATCATCTCGGCCCGACTGATACTGGATAGACCCGCGATCAGAGCAATGGTGAGGCAATAGTTTTTGGACACGCGCAATACGGGCGACATGGTGTGCGACCTGTGACGGGGTTGAGCCCAATCATGAATGCGGAATGATTCACCGTGAATGCAAAACTCTGTCAACGCCTGTTCCGCTTTCTGTCTTATCGGCCTAAATAAACAGCGGAGATCTGCTCGCGACTGTGTCCCAACTCCCGACTAACCACCAGCCGCGCCTGGTGGTCTTGTTGTTTTTGTTCAGGGCTCAACACGGCGGAGACCGGGCCACCGGCGGCCGGTGAGAGCCAGCCGGTCAGCTGCTGATAACGCAGTTGCGCGTAGGCATGACGTAAACCATGAAGACGAGACAATCCCGCTTGTGTTGTATGCCGCTCGTATACGCGCAGTTGCTGTACATATTGTTTGTGGCTCGGAATTAACGAACCGCTTCCAGCGAGTCGATGAGCTCGGTTGAGCACCTCCCGCTGTTTCTCTGTGTACAGTGGAACCACCCTTGCCTTACCGCCTTTTGTCCAACTATCCTTCAACACGATATGGTCGCCTTTGTCGGCAAAGCTCGGTTTGAACTTGATGGCCTCTTCCCGGCGCAAACCAAAAGCCTGTTGTAATTCCAGGCTCATACGTACGTAGTCATCCTTGACCCTAAGGAGCTGCTGATTCTCAAGCAGCACAGCTTTTGAGGCATTGCTGACAAACTGACGATCCGGTATGCCGTAAAAATCATTCGATCGTGCAACAACATTGCGTCGGTCAACTTTTGCGGCCCACCAGCGCAAACAATTCATACGGTTTTTAATGGTGCCTGCCGACATACCCTCTGAGAACCAACGCTTAACCAGGGCATCGACATGCTTGGGCTTGAGCGAGTGGGGACTCATTCGGCGGTAACCCATTTGATGTAACTGGCTGGCAATTTGATTGAGTATCCGCTGGCGGTTTGCCTGTGTGCTGTAACTGCCATCGCGGTTTCGGTGACACAGTTGTTTCAATTGGTAGTTCAAATCGCGCATGTGTATTTTCCTATCTGGTAAGTGTTTGTGACCAACCACAGGCTCGTAGCCTGACTGGGTCCGCCAAAGCGGAAAGGTCTCGGGACACAACTCCCGTTCGATTTGAGATGCCTGATCACAGGCAAGGTAGGTTTTCTTCTGCTGAAGATGGCACTACCAAATCCAATAAACTCAACAACTGAGCCTTTCTAATGGTGAGTCATTCACCTCCTTTGCATAGTGCGGAACCATTGATCCGCTGGATTAAAAGAAAAAAGAAACCGCAACTAACACGGTCGTGTATGAAGTGTGCTGATAGATCAGCATGTCTTTGAAGTGGCGATTGCCGGGTTGGAAGATAGGCACGATGGCCTGAAGTTTAACGATGAGCTAACAGCCTGGGGCTGGCGCGTCCTTAAAGCTCTACTGACGCTAGTTTTCGTTTCTGCCATTTACGCTGGCGAGGGCGAAGCCCCTCATCCACATTACCGCTGTGGCCGCGAACGAAACTGTTTTTTCAATCGATGGCGCGAGTATAGCTAGAGCAAACTCGCGACGAACCCATCAATTCGATCGCAAGGCGTTAAGGTTCGGGGCTCCGTGGCCCTCGTCACTACCCCGCTTCGCTTACCAGTGACGAGGGCTGCGTACGGATCAAGCCCCTCGCCAGGCTAAAGGCCTGTCATGGGGCTTGAATAAAACACGCTAAACGGAAGATGGTTCCAGTGGAACCACAAACTTTAATCTTGCGAAATATCTGACAGGCAAGTCGATGAATGCCTGTATAGCAGGAGGGAAACTGATTGAGTTTGCGAAAAGAGGTGCCACTTTATCCCAAGTGGCCAGGGCAAGGAGCCGAGTTTAAGCGGCGGTATTAATCTTCATTTGGCAGCAAGATGGTAATAACGGGTTCACCTTGATCACCAGGCCCCGCAATCAATTTTAAAGTCACCTCTTCAGCTGACTGAGCCTGACCATTTCGCGGCACGCGATACAGCGAAAAGATTCGCTGATCACCCGTAGCAGAGGCTGACCGTATGGCGTGTGAAGCCATAAATAAAACATCCCACAAACGACCGGACTCATCCTGATGGATTTGTTTTTGAGTGTCGCTGTCAGACCAGGTGACACAATCGCACCATGCCCCCTGGGTAAGCGCGACTGGCCATTTAAAACCCGCCTCACGGGCCATAGATCCCGCATTAATCAAAAAGCCATCATCAATGGCCTGTGCTCGGCTGTACGTTGAAATAACAGGGCCAAAAAAACCCTTGTTTGATAGATCACATTCTGTATTTTTCATCGATTTTCTCCGTAAATATTGAATAAAAAAAATACGGGGAATACCACCTTCCCATCGGGAAAGAAGTCTCTTCCCCGATGGGTTTGATAAAAGGCCTTAAATCAGACCGCGCTCGGCCAACGAAACAGACTCACCGGCAGTGACAATAAAATGATCCAGCACGCGAATATCGACCAGTGCCAGCGCTTCTTTGAGTTGCTTGGTAATCGCTTCGTCCGATCGACTGGGCTCAGCAACACCGCTTGGATGATTATGAAAAAACATGATGGCCGCAGCATTCAATGTTAATGCTTTTTGCACCACGACCCGCGGATACACCGCAGCACCATCAATAGTTCCCTGAAACATCTCAACCGTTTCAATCACACGATGTTGATTATCCAAAAACAGACAGCCAAAGACTTCTGCCTTGTGATCCATCATGCGCAGACGCAAATAATCACGCGTCTGATTAGGGCTTTGCAGTACAGCCCCTGGCTTGTGTTGTTCCTGTAGAACTGAAAATGCCAGTGCTATCAGGGATTCTTTTTCCGCTTCATTTAACTTGACGATTTTAATCGCGGAAAAACGGTTTTTAATACGCACTTTTTTCGGTGATGTCGTTGCAGACATAGCTGATCTCCTTGCAAGAAAAAGAGGAGACCAGCCCGACGGGGGATGGTATCCCCGTTGGGTTGGATGAGTGGCCGTACCCTAGATACGGCCAGGTTTACGATTAAGCGACGACTCGCCTGCTTACTCGCGATGCTGCCGGAAAGGGTTTCCCCTCTACCTTGATCCACTGAAATTTCAGCAGCCGGGACTTCAGACTAATGCCCGTTGCACCGGCTCGATCACCTTGTTTAAAGGTGAAGGTTTCGGCTTGTAAGTCGCTAAGCTGAAAGCCAACCAATACTTTTAAATCTGCCTCAACAGCAGGTATTAGCTGGCGCACCAAACCTTTCGCTTCTTCGCCCGCTACCACACAGTCAAAGTGGGTATGCTGGACATTATCGGCAGAGCCCCGTAGCGCCGCGATGGTGACACTGAGAAATGGCGTACCATTTTCAGGTCTGACTTCGCGAATCCGGTTGAGGTAACCGATGCCGTTAATATCAAGATCGAAATACTTCGGTTTTTCAGATGACGCTGTTTTAGTAACTGCTTTGTTGTTAGACATAAGACTTTCTCCTTGAAAGAAAAAAACCTGGAGAAATCAATTCCCTGACGGGAAAAAATTCCCGGCAGGGTGAGTAAAATCAGGAAAGTTCCTGAAGATAGATTGACGGACATTCCGCGGTATCGATTACACAATCCGTTGATACCTTATTTGCCACTGAGTCCGCAGTGACCACGTATAGATGCGTTGTTTAAGGAGCCTCTGATTAAGTCTGGACAAAGCAGGCTGTGGTTAAAAGTGTTTAGATTCGAGGCGGAAGCCGAACGTAATAGCTAGCTATTACGAAGGGTTACAACGAAGAAGATGAGCGCTTTTAACCGTAGAATGCGAGTTCATGATTTGATCAGAGGTTCCTTAACCTTCACTCACCGAGTCATCGCAGACAAACTGCAAGTATTTCAGCATGCCGCGCGCATTGGCGAAGGCAGCATGATCAGCAATCGTTTGGTTGGGAAACCAATTGGCAATATCAGCGGCCAGTGCCGCACTACCGCCACCGACGAACAGGATGCGATCCAACTCGGCCCCGCGACCAAGCTTGCGCCGCGTTTCGGTATACAGGCGCTCCACTAATTCTCGCTTGGCCTCAAGCACCAAAGCCGAGACGTCGTGATCTTTTCCATGCACGCGCAAGACCTGCGTATCAACGGCTCTCGCAATACGCTGCTCACCCAGTTCATTAAGGTCAAACTGCTCCTCAATCCCATCTGCAACACGACGCTTTACATTGAGCATGCCTTGATTCAAGGAACCCGATGAGCTGTGGACAATGCCCTGATCTTGTACCACCACATAGTCCGTGGTGCGCCCACCAATATCGACGATGGCAATCGGCGCATTAAGTCGATCGGCGTCCAGGGTGATGCCGTCACCGGTAGGTACAATAATGTGGTCATACCAGGCGGCGAGCGCTTCGGGTATCACCTCATGAAAAGCGATCCCCGTTTTTAAGCGCGGGGCTTGCACCTTGCTCTTGGGGGTAAGGGGTTGCACCGTGACTTTAAGGCTATCGCACTTTTGGTCGATGACCTTTTGGCGTCGCTGGCCATCATTGCGATAAAAGGCCCCAACAGGTAAGCCAGAAACCAGGTGAAGGGATCGCCCCGACAGGCCCGCTTGATAAAGCGCATGCTGCACAATGACGCGATTGAGACCAGAGTTTGCGTATTCATCAAACTGCGTAGGTTCCCCATCAACTGCACCCACCGAATAAACAGTGCCATCGGTTTGGTATTCGAAGATACCTTGCTCCTCTTCTCGGATCCAGGTCACACCTGCCTGACCCATTCTCGCCCGCGAAGGAATTGACACCAGACGCCCGTCCGCCAATGCCACCTTGGTATAGGCGTAGCCGTCATCGAGACCGACCTGCACTACCTGCTTGCCATCATTGCACTGTGATGCCGTGGCAAAGGATGCCGATCCATTTTCGTCTACATGGTTGTCACTAAGTTCTGTCATGTTGATTTCCAGATTTGATTAAACAATTGTTTTTCACGCTAACCAATGATCTTTGCCAGTTCGGCAAATGGCTTGTGTTGCGTGTCCGCCCTTGTGGCCTTTTTTTGCGCTGCCTGATGGCTCAATCGCTCGTCTTCCATTACCGGTGACGAGCGCTCAACCGGTGTTTGCATCAGCCAATTGGGATGCGCTATGCCAGATTCGTTCGTCCCAAGGCTTTGTAGCGCAGTGAATTGATGGGCTTTCATTGATCGGCACTCCCCTCGAAACCCCCGCATCAGTAAATTGCGCAGCCACTCCTCACGACGCAATTCAGGTAATTGTTGTAAGCGGTTAAGAGCAAGAGCTTCCAAAGGTATGCGCCGATTAAGCGTGATGCTTATGGGTATTTCAGAGCAAGGCTTCATCAGCAGCAGTATTTGGTGAGTCACTCAAGTCATTCAGCGCAGGCATACGGAAAGCAATCGGGCGCAGCGAAGGAAGCGTGTCACCACGCAGAATATCCCTGGGCACATCGCCCATACGTTCCCGCGCTTTTTGTGCCCGCTGGGTGCTTTGTAGAATTGCGCATCGATCCACATCGCAAAAGCAGTAATCCTGGGGAAGCGCAAACACGCGACGCAGCCAGCGGCCACTGCCCTTGAACTGCTCCTCAAGTGTCTGAGGGATCTCGACACCCAAATGACGGAGGGTCATAAACGTACAAATTATCCGATCGTATTCCGCCAATAACTGGGCGGCACGAAAGGCGTAAGGATTGGCAAACTGCAATGGAATTCGCTGTGGCTGCCGGGATTGCGCAACGGTGATGTCGAAACAATCATAAGAGGTGAGCAGTGCATTGACCTGCTCACTCAACTGGCCCAGTTGTGCACGGCACAGGGCTATACCCTCCTCGACTTTGATCAACCACCAATCGGCGTAGGGATCATCCTGTCGTACGGCCTGCCAGAGCGTTTTTAGGCGATCAGCAAAACCCACTAAACCTACGATGGCGGATTTACTCTCACTCGCTCGACGGCCCCGCAACAGGCTTTGTGCCTGATAGCTCTGCACGGTCAACCAGACCTCGCCATGCAAAGAACCCACCGAAGAAGCGGAATGCTCTTTGTGTTCTTTCACTGCTGGCACCGCTGTATTTTTATTCATTGTGTCGCTCCTGTTCAGGCCTTCGATAACAGTCGCTATAAATCCATGAATTGAAGCCCTACACCACGAACTATCGATGCAATGGTTGTTGGCATTTTTTGGAGAGGTGAATCGTGGTGGTTACAGTGGAACCACTGATCAGAGCTGATAAGCAGGATTGAGGTGGCGTATTTTTGGAGGGTGAGAATTAATTATCTTTATTTGATCCCAGGGACTCGCGAAGAATGGATAATTGTTCACGTGCATAGGCCCGTGAGTTTTCTTTTTCTTCGACAGTTTCTGTCTTTTTTTGCGCATCGTTAAGGGTTGCTGGTTGCTGCCTGTGTTCCAGCCGAGCTTCCGCAACCTTAATACCCAGGTTGGGCACAAACTCATCGCGCTGTGCCGCTTTGCACAGCGAGTGAAGAAAGCGCAATTCATCATAAACAGGCTGCATACCCCTCTGTTCTGAGGCCAAACGCCCTTGCAGTTCGTCCAGTACAAACTGGCGGTCTTCAGGATCGACCATGCCTAAATAGCGATCCGCCAAAGACCTCTGGTTATCTGACAGACGAGCTGGATAAATCAATGCCTTGCTGTTTTCTGGAAAATGAATTTTCTCACTGTCTGAATTTGTTGTAGACGTTGTTGTAGTTGTATTTTTATAATGACTACTACAACTACTACTACCACTGTAGTCAGTCTTTTCATCCACCTTTGAATTTTGGTTCTGGTCAATATCCGACGTATTTTTTGTGCTGGGTGAGTTTCTCAGCTGGTCAACGGCTGATGCATTAAACGTAAAATAACGACCGGCCTTGTCTGAGTTTTTTATTGATTTATTTTCGGGTTGATTACTTAGCGAAGCCATCGCCTGCACTCGCCTTTCCAGTACGGGTTCGATTCCAGAAAGATCCTTACCGGCTCGAATATCCTGATCCAGACTTTCCAGAACACCCCTGGCAACAGCCTGGACGCGAGCATGGTGATGCTCGGTGGATTGTGTGATAAAACCCCTATAGTCACCATCCAAATGCATGGCATCCAGCAAAGGCAAGGGTTCATCGTGAAGGATATAAACATTGCCTTTAAACTGTCCGTCTTTTTGGCGCACCTTCGCACACAAAGTTAGCCATCGAGTCAGTCGTAATATGGCAATGGCTCGAGAAATTGTCGACGTAGAGGATACATTGGCTTTGGTAGCCAGGATTTCATAACTAGGGAATGCCGTGCGCCCGCCAATGTCTTTGGCGTGCAACATAATGACCATCCATACCAGTTTATCGACGGGCTCCAAGACAGGGTCTTGAATCACCAGCGCAGGAATAGCCTGATGCCAATTGCCCATAAATAACATGGCATCAGCTGTATCGTTATTGACCTGATTTTTTACCCGCTCAACTGTGGCCTTTATTAAGGCATCTAGCGCATGGGTTTCCGGTCGTAATACACGCTCATCATTGGCCATGCTCAATAACCTGTTTTGCGTCAGCACCCAGTTCATCATGCCCATAAACTTCCCAGCGCTGAATCAAGGTCCATATCGCCCGCAAGCCGATCTTCGTTTCTTGCTGTAAAGATAAGTAGTCAGCACCTGCCAAAGAAATATCCTCACCCTCTCGAATATGGCCTTGCCAGGCATACCAAAGATTATGGCTCGCAGCCTCATCAGGTTCCGGCGGCCGCCCCACAGAGGGCGACACCGTTAAAACCCGACGCCAGCGGGTATATTCCCGCGAACTGATACCAAACAAAACTTGCATCATTTCCATGGGCGCATCAGCAACAATTAACGCCCGCTGCAGTTCTTCTGATTCTCGCTGATGACGCAAGTTGTCGAGCATTGGCCAGAAGACATCTCGATTTAAATCGACCTTTAAACAGTGAGCCCCTAAATTATCCACGCGATAAAGATCGGCCAGGTTCATGTCTTTGAGCGCATCCAGTTCTTTGGGGCCAAAATTCATCATACGCAATGCTTGCTGATCACCTTCGGCCAAACAGCGCACGGCATACAACAAGACTGCGGTGGTGAGGTCTGCCTCTTTATTGGAGGCCACTAGCGTTCACCCGCAGGCGAAGCCCAAAGAGCTTGCCCTGTTTCCTGAGCCAGGCGTTTGATGCTTCGGTAAAGCGTCATCATTTCCAGTAGCTGCAACCAATCCTCCTCATTTAATTGCTGCCAAAGCTGCGAACCGATATGCCCAGGATCCAATGTCCAGACACTACCAAACAGCAATGCTGCATCCTGTGATGCCAGAGCCTTGTACAGCACAGAATCTTTTTTGAGATACGACATTAGGATCTCCACGGGGGCAACGGTCACTTCTGAACAGGCCGCCAGTTGCCACCAGAGTGATGACACCTGGCCCAGCATTTCCTCATCCAGTGTTTCGGTCAGTTCCGTATCAGGGACATCACTCAGCAAAAACCCCAGTCCCTGATCTGCTAGTGGTATGACACGATCACCCAGCCCATTACGTTCAGCCAGGATCGAAGCACAGCTCCACATCCGAGTTCGTAAACCATCAATATCGCTGAATGCCCCGTGCTTATCTAAGGACGAAGGTGTATCCACTGTTGTTGGGCTATTTAATTCAGGGGTGCCATAAATAATGCAATCTGATTCTTTACAAGCATTTAATTCATCGCTGTCATTCACTGCATCTGCAGTGGGTAGAATCGGTAGGGACTCCGGTGTGCTCTTATCTTTTGCTACACCCACAGACGGTGAATCTTCAAATTCATCGGCTTTGCTATCAATAGCAACAAAACTGTTACCGGCTAAATAGGCTGCCATTTCCAAGCGAATGACCTGGATGCTTTGTTCTGATTCTTCGGCAATTTCATTTTCCAAAGCACTACGCAGAGACTGTATATCCCAATCGGCATTGTCATAACGTCGACACAACTCTGTAAAGACCAACTCGAACGAAGGCTTATCACCCAGGCACCGTCGCTGCCAGATTTGCAGTGCCGCACGTTCTAATGATCGAATTTTTTCGATTTGGGGGCGACCTAAGCCCGCGTTCAACGCATGGGGCATAACAGGCCAGAGAACATGAACGGCATAACCCATTTTAGAGATCATGCTGTGGCTTAGGCTAAAGCCTCTTTCGTGAAAAAGTGTCTCGAGTTGACGCTGTGACAAGGAATCCACCGACAGCTCTGCTTCCAGTAATGCCTTAGCCTCGAACACGGCATGCGCTTTATCAATAAATGGCAAGCTGCCACGCAACTCATTCTCTCGAAGGTGGGCAAAGAGTAGCTGCGATTCATGGGCCCATGGCTTAAATAAACAATCAACCTGCAAGAAGCGATCATCTTCCGTCTCTTGATAAAGCTCTTTGAGAATACGCAAGCGCGTATTACCACCAGCCTGCAGGACATAATCTGCCTGGCCCGGTTCTTGGGTAACAACCAATGGCTGGTCAAGACCTTCAGCGCGTATAGAGGCCTTGATGCGGTCGTATTCAGGGTTTTCCTGCCGACGCGGGTTACGTGCGTAAGCCTGGATACGCATCACCTCTACTCGAGTGATAAACCCCGGTTGAATGCTGACGACAGCGGATTCATCAACAGGCTTTTCAACGACAGAATCACTCATCGTCATCACATTTACCCTCTACAGATTCGTCAATGACTTCTGAGTCCCCGCCTACCCCATAGAATATTTCAGGGTGACGAACCATGCTGGCACGAGGCACAGATTCAAGCCGACCCGCAGAAAGGTTGGCAACAATAAATGTATACCGTTCTATTTGCGTAGCCAGTAGTGGGCTCGCATGACGGTGGTTACCGGCAATCTGATACAAGTAGGAAACGGAATCGTTACAAGCAACGGCAACTTCTGCGCGTTCCCTCTTGGTTGCCATTTTGAGAAAGTTCTTTAGCTCCATGCGCAGAAAGATTAGCACCGTGCGAACTGCCCGACAACTAGGCAAACCCACCTTTTTATTTATCATTATGCTAAACACCTGCTAAACTATTTAGCATGAAGCGAAAAATCAACCAAGTAAGACTTAACAATCTTGAGCGTCTCATTAGCGAAGCGGGCTCCGCTGCCAAGCTAGCGCGTACCGCTGGTACAAACAGCTCCTACCTCAGCCAGGTACGCAACCAATTACCCACAAAAAAAGGAACCCCTCGCGCTATAGGCGATGACTTAGCAATCAAACTGGAAGAAGCAATGAATAAACCCCAAGGATGGATGGACAATTCACACGACAGCACTACCCACAGCAGACAAGAATACAACGCACATTTAGGGCCAGAACTTAGAAGCCCCCTCCCCTTAATATCCTGGGTGCAGGCTGGGGAGTGGCAGGAAATATCGGAGAGTTTTGTACCTCAGTATGGCGACGAGATGTTTCAATGCCCCGCAAAATGCAGCCCTGAGTCTTTCGTACTCAGGGTAAGAGGCACCAGCATGGAACCTAAATTCCATGAAGGCGATTTAATTTTTGTCGATCCCAATGCCCCAGCTGAGCATGGTAAATATGTCGTAGTACAAATTGATGCCTCCAATGAAGCAACGTTTAAACAGTTGATCATTGAAGAGGGAAGTCAGTACTTAAAGGCATTAAACCCAGATTGGCCAAACCGCATTATCGAGATCGACGAAGATGCCAGTATTTGCGGTGTCATTGTGTTTAAGGGCGAGCTTATATGAAAGTTTTAGCTGGAAGATAAGAAGAAAAAATATACCCACACCACATATTTGATTAGCTTAATGCTAACCTCTTTTTATGGATATAGTAAAAGACTTCCTTACCCCTGAGCAGTGCCACCTGATAAGCGGCTATAAAAGACCCAGAGATCAACTAAGATACTTTCGACTTATAGGTGTTACAGCTAATTTAAATGCCGCCAACAAGGTATTAGTACACCGATTAGCACTAGAGCAAGCACTTGGAGTATCGATAAAGCAATCTAATAAAAAGAGCCCCTCTGATCGCCTAAATATACAAGAGGTAACATGATGGCCCCTCAAAAAAGGAACACGGAAAACCGAAAACTGCCTCAATACTGGAGGTATCGAAAAGGGTTTTATTGGTTCAGAACATCACCTGAAAATCGCCACCTTTGGGACAATAAAGTTGAATTCAAATTAGGCAGGACAGAATCTGAAGCCTTTGATTCTTATGCTAGACGAATTGCTATATCAGAAGACTGCGAAACGATGAGGGATGTTCTCACTCGCTACAGGCTAGAGATTTTACCGACCAAAGCCAACAGCACGCAAAAACAACGAGCTTACTGTTTACCCAGGCTTATGACCGCATTTGGCGATCTGAAGCCTTTTGAGCTAACACCCTCGATGATTTATAAATACATGGATCACGTTAAGAGGGTGAAATCAGAAAAATGGGCGAATACTGATTTAGAGTGTTTATCCCACGCCCTGTCATGCGCAGTTAGATGGGGCACAATCGACCGCAATCCCGCCATCGGTCAAGTTCGTAAGTTTAGTACCAAAGGACGTAAGCATAAAGTGAGTAATGAAGACCTCATTTTATTTGCAGAGTTACTACCCCGTAAATGGCAACTCTATATTTCATTAAAGCTTTGCACACGCGGTAGAAGAAAAGGGGAGCTACTCCGCATCAAGCTTTCCGACTGTACCGAAGATGGCATTGAGTTTCGTAACAACAAAAACCCTGATGACCTATATCTCATCGAATGGACGCCCCAACTAAAGTCAATTATCCAAGAAATAGAGTCTCTACCACCAAGACGAATCGGCAGCGCCTATTTATTCATCAACAGGCATGGTAGACCCTACATAAATGAGGCAACTAGTGAAACAAGCGGCTTTGATTCAATGTGGCAACGATGGATGAAAAAAGCTAAGGCAAAAGGTGTCACTCACTTCACTGAAAATGACTTAAGAAAGAAGGCCGTCGAAGGTGAAAGCTTACAAAGGGCACAAGAGTTATTGAGACACACAACGGCACAGACAACTAAGAAGCACTACTCGATTCGAGACAAAATAAGTACAAATTGAGCAAGGTACATTCATTCTATGGGGAAAACCCCCAATTGTGGGGAAAACGATAGTGGTCACTATCGCTGCAGATATTGAAAATGGTGGGCCGTCCGGGATTCGAACCCAGGACCAATTGGTTAAAAGCCAACTGCTCTACCAACTGAGCTAACGGCCCTCAGAGGAGGCGCACATCTTACAAGGCAGAAAAAAAAGGTCAAGTGTAATTTGTCACTTTAGGCGTATTTTGTTGGATCGGTGACACCAGCGG
>JBFHDT010000001.1:0-20460 GCA_041584575.1 Porticoccaceae bacterium | reverse complement strand
TATCATCAATGGCACTCTCTGAGTAGGCATCAATTTCATTCATTGCCGCGCTGCTGCTGGCTAGCACATTTTCGACATGGGCGGGCGGTTTACGTGGTACAGAACTAGCGGCAAGACTATTGGCTGCCTCTAGAGGCTCTCCGGGCCCAGTCCCAGATGCGCTAATTTGCTCGTCGTGAACGCTCTTATCGGCAAAACTTGCGCTACTATTCTGATAATTGCTCACCAGATAGTCAGCCGGCAACTTAAAACCTGAGACCGACTCCCTCAGCTCAACGGCCATATCGGTCAGTTTGCCAACCGATGAGGCCGTGCGGCTGGTACCGTCAAGTGTCTGAGTCGTAATATCCTGAATCACGTTCATTGTTTTGGAAACGTGACCAGCCGTGGTTGATTGGTGACGTGCTGCCGTTGAAATATCCTGAATCAACTCTGCAAGACTGGTCGAAACCGTCTCGATTTCACTCAATGCGACGCCCGCATTCTGGGTCAACGATGCCCCGGAAACCACCTCTGCAGTGGTTTGCTCCATAGAGGACACGGCTTCGTTGGTATCGGTTTGAATGGTCTTCACCAAGGCCGCAATCTGCTTGGTCGCACCAGCAGAGCGCTCAGCAAGGCGCTGTACTTCATCGGCAACCACCGCGAAACCACGCCCGGCATCACCGGCCATCGAGGCCTGAATAGCCGCATTTAGAGACAGAATATTGGTTTGGTCGGCAATGTCGTTAATCAGCGAAACAATATCGCCAATTTCCTGAGAACTCTCGCCGAGGCGCTTAATTCTTTTTGCTGTATCCTGGATCTGTTCGCGAATGCGATCCATGCCACCGATGGTACTACGTACCACCTCAGCACCCTTGCTAGCGATCGATACCGAGCGGTCGGCAACACCGGCTGATTCAACCGCATTGGCCGACACCTGGTCAATGGTAATCGCCATTTCATTAATGGCCGCCGATGCTGCAGCAATTTCCTGAGCCTGATGTTCAGACAAATCTGTCAATTGCACAACGGTCGATCGAGAGTCATTGGCCGAAGATGATACGTTTTCAGCAGTATCCACAATACGCGCCACTAGCTCGCGGAGCTGGATAATGGCGAAGTTAATCGCGTCCGCAATAGCACCCGTAAAATCTTCTGTTACCGTCACCTCAGCACGTAAATCACCCTCACCCAAACCTTCCAGTTCATTCAGCAGGCGTAAAATCGCCTCCTGATTATCCTGGTTATCACCAGCGGTCACCTTCAGCTGGCTTCTCGTGCTGAGATACGACAGGAAACCTAAAACGGCTAAGCCAAGAATCAACAATATTCCCGCGCCAGCAGCCACTGTGTTGTTGGCGTAGCGGCTACCTCCAGCGCTAACGCTACCCACGCCTTCTGCCAGCAAAGCACTTTGCTCGACTAACAGGGGCGTTCTTTCACGTATATCGATTAGCGCCTGGCGCGCCTCGGCAAGTGCCGGCGCAGCAGAATATATACCGTCTATGGAGTTACTGACGAAGCCAAACCGTTCAGCCGCTGCCGCGATATGTGGCAGGGCACGCTGAGAGGTTATTTTGCTGACGCCAATACGGCCATTGCCTTTTTGCATACCCGTGAGGACATCGCCAAACGTTCTCGCATCCGTATTAAATTGCTCAGCAGCAACGGCCACTTCCTTTGCGTCGCCGGCAAGCATTTTATCGATATTCCTACCTATGCGCTCCATACGCCACTTCTGTGCCTGAACAACGGCAATTTGGTCAGCCGGGGCACCCGCACGCACCAAACTATCAACTATTTTACTCAGATCATCTTGTAATTTAGGCAAGTTTTCATCGAGAGTTCTGGCTACCTCATTGAGAAAGAGGCTTCTCTCCTGACGTTGTAAAACCAAATTAGCGCTGGCTTCAATGCCTGCCCATACCTCGTTAAAACGATTTGCCTGATCGGCGCCAAGATTGAGCGACTGACGCAGGCCTATAACGCTATCGATTGCGGCACGCAACTGTGTGAAGGCCTCCGCATTGCCATCTGCCGCAGCGCCCGACAAGTCTGCAATACGATAAGCCAGCACCCTGACCTCTGAAGCCGCCTGTAAACTTGAACTCTCCCTTTCAACACGAGAGGAAAAATTGACAAAAAAGAAGCCTAAGTAAAGGACCAGCACTATCATGACGACAACGAGCCCGATGACTGGCAGACTGGTTTTCGGCTTTCCGTGAATCATTTTCTAACTCCTGAGTAACTTCAATTATTACTTGTCAACTCGATAGCATCACGTCGATGAAAGGGCAACGTCTTGAAATAGAGGATTTTCGATAAGCGCATCGGGGTCCAACAACAAGTTGCGAGCACCGTCATCTGCTCGATAAAAACCCTGCACAAAGGGTCTTAGAGCTGTACTAAGGTCTTGGTTATCAGCTTCGTGAGCATCGACGTTGAAATGCTTCATACCATTAATTGCATCGACAACAAGGCCGACGAAAGTGTCCTGTCTATCCAGCACTACGATGCGCTGGAATCTGTATGCAACCGATAACTGCCCACCGAGAAACTGTGCAAAATCGATCACCGGTAGCAACTTGCCGCGTAGGTTCGACACACCAATAACCCAGGGCTTGACCCCGGGCAGCGATGTGCAATCCTGAATTTCAATCAACTCAGCCACCTGATCGAGCGGCACCACCCAGTCATGACCCAGCACAGAAAAGCAAATCAACGGCGTAAGTGGCACATAATCTATTTGTGCCGGCAACGGCCTTGAACCAGCAACAAAGCACTGGTTCAGCTTATTCATAACAGGCAATATATTTTCGATACTCATGACTAAACCAGACTCAGTGGCGAACAAATTCTTCTATCGTCTGAACCAGGTCTTTCTCGACCACTGGCTTGGTTAAATAAGCCCGAGCACCCTGGCGGGAACCCCAAACTCGATCCGTTTCCTGATTCTTCATCGTTACCATAATCACGGGGATATGCGCAGTGTCACTGGCCTTGGTCAACTGTCGTGTCGCCTGGAAACCATTTAAACCAGGCATAACAATATCCATTAACACCACATCGGGCTGTTCATCCCTTGCCACTTTGACACCTTCTTCACCCGATTCGGCAGTCAGCACACAGTGGCCATTTTTTTCAAGGATTTCTTTGAGTTTAAAAACCTCAGTCTGCGAATCATCAACTACAAGCACTTTGGCCATAATTTTTCCATCAACCCTGTAAGGGACTATCTGCTGCTTGACGGCTTGCGACAATCCTTTCAAGCACTTCAAATAATTCGTTCTTGCTAAAAGGCTTGGTCAGGTATTCATCCGCACCCACAATACGGCCCTTGGCTTTATCAAACAAACCATCTTTGCTCGATAGCATAATAACCGGCGTATGCTTAAATTCATTGTTGTTTTTTATAAGGGCGCAGGTTTGGTAGCCATCAAGGCGAGGCATCATGATGTCGACGAAGATAACATCCGGAACCACATCGACAATTTTTGCCAACGAATCAAAGCCATCAATGGCCGTCACGACCTCACAACCCGCCTTGGAGAGTATCGTCTCAGCTGTGCGTCTTATCGTGTTACTGTCGTCTACAATCATTACTTTTAACGCTGTAAGATTAACCGACATGCCTCTTCCTTCCCCAGTTGTCTAACAACAAATTTATAAGTGTATTTTGAAGCCGATTTTTTAACACAATAAATCCTCATAAGCCATCGGCTCAAATCTTCTAAACCTATTTGCTAGACAGGCTTCGCAAATAAAAGGGCTTGTCAGCACCCTTCAGCATCCTTTATAAGCTATGGCCCTACAACGCGAATCGGCAGCGAACCTATGAATATTTCTCTTGGCGTGGTTATGGATCCCATTCACGGGATTAATGTCAAAAAAGACACAACCTTGGCATTACTGCTAGCGGCACAGGCTCAGGGCTGGTCACTGTTTTATATGGAAATGGGTGACCTCGCTCTCGTCAACGGTGCTGCTACCGCCAGACAATGCTCTCTCAAAGTGTACGACGACCCCGAGCACTGGTTCGACCTCGGTGAGCCCGTCGACCGGCCCATGGCTGAGCTCGACTGCATTTTGATGCGTAAAGACCCGCCCTTCGATAGTGAATTTATTTACGCCACCTATATTCTTGACGCGGCCGAGCGAGAAGGCACACTCGTGGTCAACAAGCCCCAAAGCTTACGAGACTGTAACGAGAAGATATTTGCCACTCAGTTTCCCCAGTGCACACCACCCTTGCTGGTGAGCCGCGATCCTGAGCGATTGCGCGCTTTTCATCAACAACACGGCGACGTGATTTACAAACCTCTCGACGGCATGGGGGGCACCGGCATTTTCCACGCTCGCCAGGACGACCCCAATGTCAGTGTCATTATCGAAACCCTCACCGAACTGGGTACTCGAACCATTATGGTACAACGCTATATTCCACAAATTACCGAGGGCGATAAGCGCATATTGGTCGTCGATGGTGAACCCGTGCCCTTTTGCCTGGCCCGCGTACCCGCAAAAGGTGAAACACGTGGCAATCTTGCCGCTGGTGGTCGTGGTATTGTTCAGCCTTTGAGCGAGCGCGATCTGGAAATTGTTGCCCAGGTCGCCCCGGCTCTGCGCGAGAAGGGCTTTTTGTTTGCCGGCCTCGACGTGATTGGAGACTATTTAACCGAGATCAATGTCACCAGCCCCACTTGTGCCAGGGAGATCGACCGCGAGCAAAACACACAAATTGGCGCTCGATTAATGGCCGCCATTAGCCAGCGGCTTAAGCAATAGGAAGCGAGACACTCTGTCATTAATGGATACTCATTTTCAACTGGCCGACCCCAACGCAGGTAGTGATCGCCTGGGGTTCGCCCTATTTCTCGCCATTGCCATTCACGCCATTGTGATTTTTGGTATCGGCTTCGCCTTCATGCAACGTTCAGCTGCACCGCCCAGTCTTGAAGTGACGCTAGCGCAACGACCCACAGACCAGAAAAATGATGACGCCTCTTTATTGGCGCAGGCCAATCAACTCGGCAGCGGTGAGCTGCTTGAACGCAAAGATATCACCACTGACAAACAGTCACCCTATGACGCTCCTGTGCTGCGCGACACCCAACCAGCCCCCCAGCCCGAACCCTCACAGCAACAGGGTAATGTCAGTCAGCAAAACCTTATCACCACCCGTAGCGATAGCCGCACCACTGACGATAGCCCGTCCAAACGAGGCGAGCAGCAAAGCAATCGCCGCGATACACCTCAGGTCATGCCTGTGGACGCACTCAGCAGCCTGCACGCCCGACTAGACCGCCAAAAACAAGCCTATAACAAAATACCCAAAACCCTGCGCTTAACGTCTGCCAACACCAAAGCCGCCGACCACGCCGCTTATATGAATTATTGGATAGAAAAAGTCGAAAAAATGGGTAACCTCTATTACCCTGAGCGAGCGCGACTAAGCAAGCTTTATGGCGACATACTCATGGTAGTCACCCTGCTACCCGATGGCTCCGTAGAAAATATCGAAATTGTCTCAAGCTCAGGGCATTCCACCCTCGACCAGGCGGCTATCACCACCGTGAAGTTAGCGGCCCCCTTTGCAGCCTTTCCCCAACGCATGACAGAGTGGAATAAAATGGAAATCACCCGAACCTGGCGCTACATGCCCGGCAATCGTGTTGTCACATCGGCTAACTAAAGCCCTAGGCATTCATCCAGGGGTTGGGGTTGAACTTGAAATTTCATGCCTTTCGCCCAATACTGAGTTCTATGGACACTCCCATCTCAGACATACCTCAACCCCCCTCCGCAGAAAATAATGCCACTAGCTTGCGTGGCCAACTGTTAATTGCAATGCCTGGCTTACTTGATCCCAACTTTATTCACTCAGTGGTGTATATTTGCCAGCATTCTGAAGCTGGCGCGATGGGCATTACCATTAACCGCCCCCTCGAGCTGCCACTAAGTCAGGTATTCGAGCAGCTCGACCTCGACTACACGCCACCCAATGGTACTCAAACCCTGCTTTGTGGCGGCCCTGTTGAAGAGCAACAAGGTTTTGTACTACATCCACCGACAGAGAAGCACTGGCAGGCAACGGCTGCCATTAGTGACGACATTTTCCTCACCACCTCGAGAGATATCATTGACGACATGGCCTGTGAACAGGGCCCTGACACAGCTTTAGTTGCCCTTGGATACGCGGGCTGGACAAGTGGTCAACTAGAGCAGGAATTACTTGAAAATGCCTGGCTGACCATTCCTCCCGACACAACCCTACTGTCGCAACTCCTGTTTGAAACCCCCTTGGATGAACGCGCCAATCTTGCCGCTGCTAGCCTCGGTATTAACCTCAGTCAGCTCAGCAACAGTGCGGGGCACGCCTAAACTGAACACACCAAAACCTAGCTGCGTCATGGCCTTTGACTTTGGCACCCGCCAAATTGGCCTTGCTGTCGGCCAGACGCTCACTGCGTCTGGCCAGCCTCTGGCCGTCCTTAAAGCCAGAGATGGGCAGCCGAACTGGGATGAAATTGCCACTCATATTAAACAATGGCAACCCGACGCACTCATCGTGGGCCTGCCCTTGAATATGGATGACACAGAAAGCCCTTTCTGCCAAAGAGCCAGGAAGTTTGCACGTCGTCTGCAAGGACGCATGGTGCTTCCCGTTAAAATGGTGGATGAAAGGCTATCGACAGCTGAGGCAAAATCGAGAGGCAGGCACACCGACAGCTACAGAGAAAACCCCGTAGACAGCGAAGCGGCGTGTTTAATTTTAGAGACCTGGCTGCAAGATCCAGAGCTTGGCGTCTTGCCATAATAATCTTTTCATGGTCATCGGCGACAAGCCGAGAGTCACTAATAGATGTCTTTTATTTAAACACCTCGTAAGAATCACCACTATCATCTTCTGCCATCATTAAGCCATCTGCCACGTCCTCAAGCTGATCGACATCAGTGTCTGACTGCAACTTGATCATTAAGCGCAGATCATTTTTCGAATCGGCTGAAGCAATCGCATCTTCGTAGGTAATGACACCTTCAACATATAATTCATACAAAGCCTGATCGAAGGTACACATACCCAGTTCTTTCGAGCGCGACATCAGCTCCTTGATCTTATGCACTTCGCCTTTGCGAATCAGGTCTGAAACAAGCGGCGTATTAATCAAAATTTCTACCACCGCTCTACGGCCCATGCCATCAGCCGTAGGTAATAATTGCTGGGCGAGTATGGCTCGAAGGTTGAGAGATAAATCCATCCACAGCTGATCTTGGCGATCAGCCGGGAAGAAATGCTGAATGCGATCCAGGGCCTGATTGGCATTATTAGCATGTAAGGTTGCCAATACTAAGTGACCTGTTTCAGCGAAGCTAATGGCTGCATCCATGGTTTCACGGGTGCGAATCTCACCAATAAGAATCACGTCGGGCGCCTGACGCAGGGTGTTTTTCAAAGCCACATCAAAAGATTCGGTGTCAATGCCCACTTCACGCTGAGTAATGATGCAACCAGCGTGTTGATGAACAAACTCGATAGGGTCTTCAATCGAAATAATATGCCCTTTGCTATTGCGATTACGATAGCCAATCATTGCTGCCAGCGAGGTCGATTTACCCGTACCTGTGGCACCGACAAAAATAATAATCCCCCGCTTGGTCATCACCAGTTCGTTCAGGATTGGCGGCAATAATAACTCTTCCGTAGTCGGTATCACCGTTTCAATACGACGCAGCACCATACCTGCGTGGTTGCGCTGGTAAAAGGCACTGACACGAAAACGCGCACCTTTAACCGCGTCCGTCTCAATCGCAAAGTTGAGCTCTTTTGTCTCGCCATACTCGACCCGTTGCTTGTCATTCATAATGCTTTCAACCAGCTCCAGGGATGTTTCACCCGTCAGCTTGGTTTTACCAACAGGAATCACCTTGCCATTGACTTTAATGGAAGGCGCCATGCCCTCGGTGATAAACAGATCCGAGGCCCCGTTATCGACCATCAGTTTAAGCAGCGCATAAAAATCCATTAATTTACCCTCACACTAGCAATACGAAACAAAAGAGACTCCTGATAGAGCTTAGCCTTGAAGTGGCTAACAAGCTGTCCATTCGCCTTAAAAATCTTCAGGCACCTTCGCTTGCTCCCGTGCAGCCTCAGTAGTAATCACCTTTTGCTGAACCATTTTTTGCAGGCACTGATCCATGGTGATCATGCCGTGACCAGCACCCGTTTGTATCGCCGAATACATTTGCGCAACCTTGTCTTCTCGAATCAGATTGCGAATGGCCGGGGTGCCAATCATGATTTCGTTGGCGGCCGCCCGACCACCACCAATTTTTTTCAGCAACGACTGAGAGATTACCGCGCGTAGGGATTCAGACAACATCGAGCGAACCATTGCCTTCTCCGCCGCTGGAAAGACATCCACAACACGGTCAATAGTTTTCGCCGCAGAGGTCGTATGCAGGGTCCCAAACACCAGATGACCAGTTTCGGCTGCTGTCAGGGCGAGACGGATGGTTTCAAGATCACGCATTTCGCCGACCAGAATAATGTCGGGGTCTTCCCGCAAAGCGGAGCGCAGAGCCTCGCTGAAGCCGTGGGTATCCTTATGCACCTCGCGCTGGTTAACCAGGCATTTTTTACTTTCGTGAACAAATTCAATCGGGTCTTCAATGGTCAAAATATGGTCGTAACGGTTGTCGTTTACAAAGTCAATCATCGCCGCCAGAGTGGTACTTTTACCCGAACCCGTTGGCCCTGTCACCAAAACTAAACCCCGGGGTAATGAGGCAATATCGCGAAAAATTTGGCCAAATCCCAAATCGTCCATCGTTAGAACCGTCGATGGAATGGTTCTGAAGACGGCGCCAGCACCGCGGTTTTGGTTAAAGGCATTGACCCTGAAACGCGCTACACCTGGCACTTCAAACGAGAAATCCGTCTCGAGGAATTCTTCGTAGTCCCGGCGTTGCTTATCGTTCATAATCTCGTAAATGAGACTATGTACATCTTTATGCTCCATCGCTGGCAGGTTGATGCGGCGAATATCACCATCCACGCGGATCATCGGTGGCAGCCCCGCCGACAGGTGTAAATCCGATGCGCCCTGTTTGGCACTAAATGCCAGTAATTCCGTAATATCCATTACTCATTCTCACTGTTTTCGATAACCTAACCGAGCGCGATTCATTGCTCGCTTCCAGCCTATGTACAATATCCCCGACAACATAAAGCAGGTCTCGGCCCAACTGCAACAAAGCGCGCAGCAATTCCACAGAAGTGTCGACGCGATCATGCTTTTGGCGGTCAGTAAGGGGCAAAACAGCCAGGCACTACGCCTCGCATGGCGGGCCGGTCTAAGTAATTTCGGCGAAAACTATTTGCAGGAAGCGCTGAAAAAAATGGCTGCACTCGATGATATCGACCCCTGCTGGCATTTCATCGGGCCCATACAATCCAATAAAACGCAGGACATCGCCCAACATTTCAGTTGGGTGCATTCCATCGAACGGCTGAAAATCGCCCGCCGGCTCAACCAACAACGGCCCGAACACTTGCCCCCCCTCAATGTCTGCATACAGGTCAATATTGACAGTGAAGCCAGCAAGTCAGGTATCGACCCCGAACACTGCCTCGAACTTGCTCTGGCGATTACAGAGCTGCCTCGTCTAAAATTGCGCGGTCTGATGGTCATCCCCCAACAACGCGAGCAACTCGAATCCCAACGCCAACCCTATCGCCAGGCAGCGAAATTACTCGATAGTTTGAAAAAGAGTTCCGCCGCACTCACTAGTTTAGATACACTTTCAATGGGCATGTCAGGGGATATGTCAGCCGCCATTGCTGAAGGCGCAACCATTGTTCGCGTGGGCACCGCCATTTTTGGCCCGAGAACAAAAACAAAACCCTAACCACAACACAGGAAATATTCGTGAGCGAAGCCAAACTGGTATTTATTGGCGGTGGCAACATGGCCACCAGCTTGATCGGCGGTCTAATTGAAAAAGGCTATCCCACCAGCCACATTGTCGCCTGTGACCCCGTCGCCGAGAGTGGCAAGCGACTTACGGCCGCCTTCGGTATCGCCACTCATACCGAGAATGCCACCGCCGCGGCGGAGGCAGACATCATCATTCTCGCCGTTAAACCTCAGGTCATGAAAGCCGTCGCCAGCGATTTGGCCCCTGCCCTTACTCACAAGCCACTGGTTATTTCCATCGCCGCCGGCATTACCGCTGCCGCCCTGCAAGGTTGGCTGGGTGCTGGAATACCGATTATTCGCTGTATGCCCAACACCCCCGCGCTGGTGCAAACTGGTGCCAGTGGGCTCTTTGCGACGAAGCTCGTCAACTCGCAACAGCGCCAACAGGCCGGTAATATTCTCGCTGCAGTGGGTACGGTTAGCTGGCTCGATAGCGAAGATGATATCGACAAAGTCACGGCTTTATCGGGCAGTGGTCCGGCCTATTTCTTTCTGGTGATTGAAGCCATGACCGAAGCCGGTATCAAGTTAGGGCTCGACCCAGAAACCGCCCGCCAGCTCACCCTGCAAACAGCCCTGGGCGCTGCGCGCATGGCTGGAGATAGCGATGTTGATGCCGGAGAGTTGCGCCGGCGTGTCACCTCACCCGCTGGCACCACCGAAAAGGCCATTAACAGCCTGCTCGATAACAAGCTACCCGAACACTTTGAACAAGCCATTGCCGCAGCCTACAAACGCGCTAAAGAAATGGCCGACGAGTTAACTGATTAGACAACGAAGCGACCTACTTAATTAACACGAAGCACACTGACGGAACACCCATGAATTCAATGACAGAAATTGGTATTTACTTAATCCAGGCACTCTCCAGCCTTTATCTATTAATCGTATTACTGCGTTTTTTACTACAGCTGTGCAAAGCCAACTTTTACAACCCTGTCTCACAGTTTATTGTTAAAGCCACCCAGCTCCCCCTCGGTCCCATCCGCAAAATCATCCCCCCGGTCAACAACATTGATTTTGCCAGCCTGCTTGCAGCGCTTGCCATACAACTCGCCGCCATGGAATTATCCCTGCTGGTCGCTGGCGGTGGCCTTATCCCTCTGACGACGGCTCTGGTATGGGCTTTGATCGGCATCGCCTCAATGCTATTGAATATTTTTTTCTACGGACTCTTTGCCGCCATTATCGTCAGCTGGATATTGCCCCAAAGCCATCACCCTGCCATCGCCCTCATCTGGCAGCTTATGGAGCCGGTAATGGCACCCTTTCGAAAAATCTTGCCTGACATGGGTGGCATCGACCTTTCACCCATTCTTATGTTTTTACTGATCAACGTCCTGCGTATTGTCGTCGGAAATTTCGCGACCGCCACCCAGCTGCATCCAGGCCTGGTGCCCGGCATCTAAACGCCTCACCACTTTACCCTTGCCTCACTTCCAGTGGAAAGAGGACCGAACCCTGTTGCTGCACTGCCACGTGCAGCCCAAGGCCAGCCGGGATGCGCTTGTCGGCCTGTATGGCGAGCGACTCAAAGTACAAATTACCGCACCACCCGTTGATGGTAAGGCGAATAAATACCTGCTCAAGTATATGGCCAAAGAGTTTGGCGTCGCCAAAGCCCGAGTGTCACTCGTTCGGGGAGAATCGAGTCGCCAAAAAACCTTGGCAATTGTCGATCCGCAAAAACTGCCTATATCAGCACACATCACCCGACCTTAAAAAAGCGATAAATATCCGCCTGACAGCGCCATGCCTTGCAGTGCTCTGCTAGCCTCTTTAGACTCCCGCTTTTATTGCTGAACATTTAACCTATGCCTGAGGTTTTCCCCCCTGACTCTGTCGGCCTTGTCAGTCCACAGCTCTTTACCTTTGACACGCCACTGGAGCTGAGCTGCGGCCGCAACCTGCAAAGCTACGAGCTGATGGTTGAAACCTACGGCGAGCTCAATACCGAGAAAAGTAATGGTGTGCTCATCTGTCACGCTCTCAGTGGTCATCATCATGCTGCCGGCTACCACACCACCGCCGATACCAAGCCCGGCTGGTGGGACGCCTATATTGGCCCCGGCAAACCTATTGATACCCGACATTTTTTCGTCGTTTCACTGAACAATATTGGCGGCTGTCACGGTAGTACCGGACCACGCTCTATCAACCCCGAAACAGGACAGCTGTGGGGCAAAGAATTCCCACCCTTACGCGTTCGCGACTGGGTCACCAGCCAGGCACAACTCGCAGACAGGCTCGGCATTGAACAATGGGCCGCCATTGTCGGTGGTAGTCTCGGTGGCATGACCGCCATGCGCTGGGCGCTGGAATACCCTGAACGCCTGCGCCATTGCGTGGTGATTGCTTCCGCCGCCGACCTGACCGCACAAAATATCGCCTTCAATGAACTAGCCCGCCGTGCGATTCGTAGTGATAGTGATTTTCACGATGGCGACTATCAACAGCACAACACCATCCCTCGCAGTGGACTGTCTCTGGCGCGGATGATTGGCCACGTCACCTACTTGTCAGATGCTTTAATGGAGGAGCGCTTCGGCCGTGAATTGCGCTCTGGCACTTTTCAACAGGGTCTCGATACACCCATTGAATTTCAGGTAGAGAGCTATCTGCGCCATCAAGGCGATCGTTTCGCCACTGACTTTGACGCCAACACTTACCTCCTGATGACCAAAATCCTCGACTATTTCGACCTCGCTCGGGAATACGGCGGAGACCCCATCAAAGCCTTCAGCCATGCCCTGTGCAAATTTCTAGTCGTGTCTTTTTCTAGCGACTGGCGCTTTGCGCCCGCTCGATCACGGGAAATAGTTAAATCCCTTATTGCTGCCGACAAAAATGTCGCCTACGCCGAGATTGAGTCCGACATGGGACACGACGCCTTTCTACTGCCCAATGATCGCTACGAAGGTGTTTTTCGCGCCTACATGTCCCGCATTGCCAGGGAAAATGGCACAATCAACACAGAAGAGGATGCCCACTGATGCTGCGTATCGATCTCGACATCCTCCAGCAATGGATTCCCGTCGGCGGTAGAGTGCTTGATCTCGGCTGTGGTGACGGTACTCTACTGTGCAGCCTGGCTGACAATCGACAAGCGAGCGGCTACGGTTTAGAAATTGATGCCGAACAAATCACTACCTGTATCAGTCGCGGTGTTAACGTCATTGAAACCGATCTGAATCAGGGCCTGGGTAGCTTTCAAGATGACAGCTTCGATACCGTCATCATGACCTACTCGCTACAGGTAATGCGCCGCCCGGATGAGCTGATCGACGAAATGCTGCGTGTCGGCAAAGAGTGCATTGTCACTTTTCCCAATTTCGGCAATATCCGCACTCGCAGTTATTTGATGCTGCGCGGCCGTATGCCCGTCACCAAGCAACTCAGTCACCAGTGGTACGACACGCCGAATATTCACTTCTGCACCGTGCACGACTTTGACGCCCTTTGTGCGGAAAAAAATATTCGTATTTTGCATCGCAAAGTCGTTACAGAACGCTTTCCCGACAAGCAGTTCAAAGGGCTGTGGCCCAACTTATTTGGTGAAACAGCCATTTACCATTTGGCCAAATAGCGTGCCAACGCTATAGTCAGATTACATAGACGGCAAAGTACCTGGAGAAAAAAAATGAAAAAACACTTGCTAATTCCAGCATTTTTGCTTTTAAGCCTCAGTGCCAGTTTACAATCTTTCGCCGCCGATCAGCCTTTTAAGGCCTTTGGTGATTACAAAGTGTTTTACAGCGCCTTCAACAGTAGTTTTATAACGCCGGATGTCGCCGCAAGTTACAACATCACTCGCGGCAAAGACTGGGGGCTAGTCAATATCGCTGTGGTCAAGGACGGCGCCCAGGGTGGGTCCACTGCTTTGATTAAAGGCCACGTAGCCAACATCATCGCCCAGCAACAGACCCTGAAATTTTTTGAAGTCCGTGAAGGCAAGGTGGTTTACTACCTCGCCCCCTTCCGCTTTGAAGACGAAGACGCCATGACCTTTAAAATCAGTATCCGGCCCGACCCCGACAAACCAGCCCACAATATTAGCTTTCAGCGGCGTTTTTATCACGACGAATAGAAGACACTTAAGGCTTTCGAACCGGCCTATATTTCTCAGCCTTGCTGCCTGAGTGCTGCTAAAATAGCCCTCCCAGCAAGCAAATAGTGAATTACACGTCGAGTCAGCATGTCGTCAAAAATCGTCCTGGCCAGCAACAATGCTGGCAAACTCAAAGAATTCCAGCAGCTACTCGCCGAGCGACACTTCAACGTGTTGCCACAGGCCCAGTTCATGATCGCGGATGCAGAGGAAACCGGCCTCAGCTTTGTCGAAAACGCCATTATAAAGGCTCGCCACGCCTCGAAAATTGCCGGCCTACCCGCCATTGCCGATGACTCGGGACTTGAAGTTGACTTTCTCGATGGCGCCCCCGGTATTTACTCGGCACGCTTTTCCGGCGCGGGCGCTACCGATACCAAGAACAACCAGAAACTACTCAAAGATCTGCACAATGTACCCGACGAACAGCGCAGCGCCCGCTTTCAGTGTGTGTTGGTTTACCTGCGCCATCCACTAGACCCCACTCCGCTAATTTGCCAGGGCACCTGGGAGGGGCGCATTCTAAAACAGCCTCAGGGCAACAACGGCTTTGGCTACGACCCCCTCTTTCTCGATCCCACAACAGGCTTGTCTTCAGCGGAGTTAAGCAAAGAGGAAAAAAATACACGCAGTCACCGCGCCAAAGCCCTGCAATGCCTGCTCGCTCAACTTAACCAATAGCCGTTTGCTGCGACCTTACACGCTCAATTCAAACTGATGAGTTCTCTGTGCCTACCTCCCCTGTCACTCTATGTGCACATTCCCTGGTGTGTCAGAAAGTGCCCCTATTGCGACTTTAACTCCCACACCAACAAGGGTGATGCCCTGCCCGAAAATGACTATGTTGACGCATTGCTGGCAGACCTCGCCATCGAAGCCAGCAGCGAAAAACTACAAGGCCGGCAATTAGTCTCAATTTTTTTTGGCGGCGGAACACCGAGCCTTTTCTCCGCCCCAGCCATTGCTCGCATCCTCGACGGCGCAGAACGGCTGATCGGTTTTGCGCCGTCGATAGAGATCACTCTGGAGGCAAACCCGGGTACTGTTGAGCAGCAAAAATTTAAAGGCTTTAGAGAAGCGGGGATCAACCGACTCTCTATCGGCATTCAAAGTTTTAACGACGCTCACCTCGAGCGACTGGGACGTATTCACAATGGCGCGGAGGCATTGAGCGCTATCGGTATCGCACGACACGCCGGCTTCGATAATATTAATCTCGATTTAATGCACGGCCTGCCCGAACAAACACCCGAACAGGCCATCGCCGATTTACAGCAAGCTATCGACCTGCAACCGGAGCACCTTTCGTGGTATCAGCTGACTATCGAGCCCAACACAGCGTTTCACAGCCACCCTCCTTTACTGCCCGTCGAAAACACCCTCGAACGCATTCAAAACCAGGGGAATAAGTTATTAAATAGCAAGGGCTTTAGCGCTTACGAAATTAGCGCCTATGCTCGCCCTCAACGTCAGTCACAGCACAATTGTAACTACTGGCAATTTGGCGACTACCTCGGTATCGGCGCAGGTGCCCACGGCAAAATTACCGCTGTTAACGAAAAGAAAATACTGCGCACTCGCAAAACCCGCCAGCCCAATGACTACCTATCACGCTTTGCAGCAGGTAACGACTATCTGGCCGAACAATTCTCGCTGGACTCAGCAGAGCTGCCACTCGAATTTTTAATAAACGCACTACGATTGAAACAAGGAGTGCCCTCCACCCTGTTTACCGAACGTACTGCCATTCCTTTAAAAGCCATCGCAACACATTGGCAAACGCTGGAAGGCAAGGGCTTAGTGGAGCCATTATCGACGGGGTGGCTGCGCTGCACCGCTCTCGGCCATCGTTTTCTGGACAGCCTCCTCGCCGAATTTTGAGTTCGCCATCCCTCTGGTGGGTGGTTTGTTCACAGTAAGCTTGGGATGTTATGATGCAAAAAAGTCAGGCGCAGCCTGCCACTCAACAACACCAACTGGGGAAATACTTATGGGCGACAAAATCGTTCACACTACTGATGACGCCTTTGAAGCTGACGTTATCGCCGCTGGCACACCGGTACTTGTTGATTTTTGGGCTAGCTGGTGTGGCCCCTGCAAGATGATCGCCCCTTTACTGGATGAATTGGCCGACGAATATGACGGCCAAATAAAAATCTGTAAAGTCGATGTCGATGCTAACCGAGAGGTCGCCGCGAAATATAATGTGCGCAGCATACCCACACTAATGATGTTTAAAGACGGTGCTTTGCACGATACAAAAATTGGCGCACTGTCAAAGGCACAGCTGAAAGAATTTATTGACGCCAGCCTTTAAAGAATTAAAGTCCTGTTCTGGAGCCTGCTTTTCACCAAGCAGACTCCTTATTCAGTACAAAAAGAAAGGCCTTGTTTTTTAATCAACAAGCACTATAATCCCCAAATCAAAATCGACTCTTTCTAACACTCCTTTAGCTTAAAGCATTTCTCAAGCGGCCTTTTCGGGTGTAGACACATAACAATTCCAAACAGCATATTCGCCAGTCGGCGCACTTTGTCCCTGATTGTATTCAAATAGTCCAACGAGACTGAACCTCCCTATCTAATTAAATCTAGAACAACAAATTTTATGAATCTGACTGACCTGAAAACAAAACCTATTAATGAGCTGATAAAAATCGGCGAAGACACCGGCCTCGAGAATCTCGGCCGCTTACGCAAACAGGACATTATCTTTACCATCCTCAAGCGCCACGCAAAAAGCGGTGAAGATATTTACAGCGATGGTGTACTGGAAATTCTGCCCGACGGTTTTGGTTTTCTACGTTCTGCCGACGGTTCTTATTTAGCCGGGCCGGATGACATTTATGTTTCACCGAGTCAGATTCGGCGCTTTAATCTGCGCACCGGCGACAGCATTTCCGGAAAAATCAGGCCCCCCAAAGATGGCGAGCGTTACTTTGCCTTGCTGAAAGTTGATCAGATCAACTTCGACCGCCCGGAAAATGCTCGCAACAAAATTCTTTTTGAAAACCTGACACCACTGTTCCCCGATGAGCGCATGACACTCGAATCGGGCAACGGTAGTTCTGAAGATTTAACGGGACGCATCATCGATCTCGTTGCCCCCATCGGTAAAGGCCAGCGTGGCTTAATTGTTGCTCCACCGAAAGCCGGCAAAACCATTATGATGCAGCATATGGCGCAGTCCATTGTGCGCAACAATCCCGAGTGTTTCATCATCGTTTTATTGATCGACGAGCGCCCCGAAGAAGTCACCGAAATGCAGCGCACTGTGCGCGGCGAAGTCGTGGCATCCACCTTTGATGAGCCACCCGCCCGCCATGTTCAGGTGGCTGAAATGGTGATTGAGAAAGCTAAGCGTCTAGTTGAGCACAAAAAAGATGTCGTCATCCTCCTCGACTCCATTACCCGTCTGGCTCGTGCCTACAACACTGTGGTGCCATCCTCAGGTAAAGTACTGACCGGTGGTGTCGATGCCCACGCTCTGGAAAAACCTAAGCGCTTTTTTGGTGCTGCGCGCAATATCGAACAAGGTGGCAGCCTGACTATTATTGCCACCGCCCTGGTCGATACTGGCTCGAAAATGGACGAGGTAATCTTTGAAGAATTCAAGGGGACGGGCAATATGGAGTTGCACCTCGATCGAAAAATAGCCGAAAGACGGGTCTACCCCGCCATCAATATCCGCCGCTCCGGCACACGCCGTGAAGATTTATTGATGAACGAAGCTGACCTACAGCGAGTATGGATACTGCGAAAGCTCCTCAACGATATGGAAGATACCGCCGCAACCGAATTTATTATCGATCGACTGAAGAGCTTTGAAAGTAACGACGACTTCTTCGCGGCAATGAAGCGCAAATAACACCGCCTCAAATTTGCCTCTGTAACACCCTCGTTTCACAGGCCATAAAAAACCCGGCGACTACCGTTATTAACAAAATGGCAGGCCGGGTTTTTTATGGCCCGCTAAATATACGCCGGCAAAAAGAATGTGTACGCTCGCTTAGGCTCAGCCTAACTCGCGGCCGACAATAGAGATAAAGCTGACGCAACGCCCCGGTTGTCCGCCGAGATTATGTGTTAAACCCAGCTTTGGATCTTTAATCTGGCGCTCTCCGGCTTCGCCACGCAGCTGCAGCCACATTTCGTACATCATTCGCAAACCGCTAGCACCGATCGGGTGACCAAAGCTTTTTAAACCACCATCGGGATTAATCGGCTGGGCACCATCACCGTCAAAACGTCCCTCCATCACATCCTTCCAGCCCTCGCCGCGCTCGGAAAAGCCCATATCTTCCATCAATACCAGTTCAGTGGCGGTAAAACAATCGTGAACTTCAGCCATGGAAATTTCTTCGCGGGGGTTGGTGATACCCGCTTGTTTATAGGCATCCTGTGCTGAGACCACTACCTCCTGAAAAGTGGTGAAGTCATATTCGTCACTAATAAAACCTTCGTTGGGCCCCGCTGCTATGGACAGCGCCTTCAGGAAAATCGGCTTATCGGTGTATTTATAAGCATCTTCAGCTCGGCATAGAATCGCCGCCGCTGAACCGTCGGAAACCCCGGAGCAATCGAAGACGCCGAACATACCCGCGACGCGCGGCGACTTGCAAATCTTGTCGAGGGGAACTTCTTTGCGAAATTGTGCTTTAGGGTTTTTCGCCCCAGCGACGTGGTTCTTCCAGGCGATACGCGATAGCACATCTTTTAAGTCACCTTCGTCGACACCGTACTTTTCACAGTAAGCAGGTGCCAGTAGTGAGAACATCGCCGGCGCCGTCATACTTGACTCTGTGCCGTCACCATCGGGGCCCGGTATGACCAGGCCTGAATAGCCACCATCTTTGAGCTTTTCAACACCCACGGCCATTACCAGATCGTAAGCGCCACTCGCCACAGCGTAGGCTGCATTACGAATCGCCTCACTGCCTGTGGCACACATGTTCTCCAGGCGGGTGACCGGCTTATAGGGTGTTTTCAAGGCCTCAGAAAACACCATGCCTGAAATACCACTGGCGAAAGTGCCGAGCCAGTAAGCATCAACATCATCAGGGTCAACACCCGCTGACGCATAAGCTTCACTCGCCGCGTCAATCAACATATCCGCGGCATCTCTGTCCCAGTGTTCGCCGAAGGGTGTACAACCCATGCCGACGATCGCAACTTGATCTTTAATTCCGTTACTTGCCATACATCACCCCCTAGCGCTGTGGCCGTGCTTTCCAGAAATAGTTATGTACACCCTGACCCGTGTAAAAGCGTCGGAAGGTCATTTCCAACTCATCGCCAATCGCGACGTCTCCCGGGTCGACATCGGTCAATTCACAAGCCAGGCGCCCGCCACAATCAAAGTCCACCACGGTGGAAACCACCGGCGGCTGCAGGCTATACGCGAGATGATCAAGTGTATAAGTAGTAATCTTGCAGGCCGCGTCGGCAAAGCGCTCAGCAACCATTTCGTCCCTCGAGCGACACTTGAGACACACCCGCTGTGGTGGCAAATGACCCTGCCCACACTGACGACATCGGCTTCCGTAAAAGGCATATTTCCAGCTTTCGTTACGCTTCATAATCGGCGCAGCCGGGCGCTCGGGATCTGGCCTGCGCGGTGGTTCAAAAGGCAGAATCTCGCGCCATTTTAAATAGGTATTGTAGGCAACCTCATTATTATTAGACGCCAGCCACTGATCGACACTGCGCGCAGGGCGCCCCTGGGCAATCTTATCGCCCACCTCCAGTACGACCGCATCACAACCATCCGCTGTAGATAGGACAAGAATTTTATCCCCCGGCTGCGCCTGATCAAGCGTCTTTGCCAACACCAGACCTGCGTGGGCAACACCACTACGGCCCACGGTGTCGGCTAGCATATCGGCCACTTGCTCTGGCTTTAAACCCAAAGCTCGTGGAATACCGGCGACATCGCGACTGTTCGTCGCGTCGAGGATCACTGTAGCCAACGCCTCTGGGGCCACATTGGCATCGGCCAGTGCCCGTTGGGCTGTATCAAGACTAACGGGCCCAAGTACCTCAATACCAAAGCGCTCTTCCCACTGGCGAGCAAAGCGGTCGGTCGGCAAGCGCCAGACATCGAGGACTTCAGTGGTGGCCGAAGCTCTACCGACTACTCGAGCAATCGCATCGTCTTCGGGGCCGGTAACAAAAGCCACAGCAGCATCGCCACTATCACGCTCACGGGCACCACCCGGCGCACCAATGACGAGATCGCCCGCACACACCAGCGAGGTACGCCCCGCTTTTCCAAGATCGGTACCGAGCAACAGGGCCGCCAAACCCATGCGGGTATTGTTCGCCAACTCGATCGTATTTACCTGCGCCGGCAAGTCAAGGGCCGCGCAAATGGCCGCCGCATTC